>PWIY01000150.1 GCA_003560215.1 Bacteroidales bacterium
CCGGAATCATTGAATGCGGCCATCGCAGCCGGAATTATGATGTCATGGTTCCGGATGTGACAGGAAGCACAATGCCAGGAAGCACAATGCTTGCCGGAAACCAAGGCTGAAACCGGAAGCCGGAAACCCAGGCGGAAACCTGAAACCGGAAGCCCAGGCGGAACACTGAAACCGGGAGCCCAGGCGGAACCGGAAACCGGGCACCCAGACGAAAACCTGAAACCGGGCACCCAGACGGAACCGGAAACCGGGCGAAAACCTGAAACCGGAAGCCCAGGCGGAACACTGAAACCGGGAACCCAGACGAAAACCTGGAGCCCAGTCGGAACACTGAAACCTGCAGGGAGCCTGAACGCAGTGAACATTCCGGCCGTAGAATTTGTTCTGAATTTAAGGAATGGGAATGCTTCCCGGAACTTAATTCTTAAGATTCCTGGACCTAAGAGCTGAAATTTTTAAACTCCCGGAGCTGCAAACTTAAAATGGAGAAATACCAAAAGCACAGAAAACACCACTTCGTTAAACAACAATTAATCCGCATCACGAATAAAGGGTAACTTACTGATAAGGAGGAAAAATGGAAATACTGATTCTTGCCATATTACTGCTCGGCCTGGGCATCGGTGGAATTGCCATCAAAATGTTTGTCAAGCCGGGAGCTACGTTTACCAAATCATGCACCAGTTCGTATGATCCTGACACCGGCAAACCAACCAGGTCTTGTGCCTGTGCATCCGGCATGCCGGAAGACTGCGATAGTCAAAAGGGAAATAAAGGCAGCTAGCCAAGGATTTCCTTGAGGTGCTCGGTTTTCAGTACCGAGAAAAAAGCCTTCACTGAAGGGTGTTCCGAATGGAGTGCTTCTGTCAGCGGACCCTCAAATGCCACAACCCCCTGATCCAAAAACACCACCCTGTCGGCCACCCGCATAATGCTTGTAACTTCATGGGTAACAAGAAGCACAGAGATTCCCAGCTGCTCCTTCAGATTCAGCAAGAGCTGGTCCAGCGATTCCAGGGATACAGGATCAAGGCCGGCGCCCGGCTCATCACAGAAAAGCAAGGGCGGATCCATGGCTATGGCCCTCGCCAGGGCCACACGCTTCACCATCCCGCCACTGAGTTCTGCCGGGTACTGATGATATGCATGACTCAGATTCACCAATCCAAGCTTCATACGCACAATCTCGTCAATCAGCGAGCGGGGCATTCGTGTATGCTGCACCAGCGGAAGCGCCACGTTTTCTGCAACGGTCAGTGAACTGAGCAGGGCACCCGTCTGATAAAAAACCCCCATCTTGAGGTATAATTCCAGCTGTTCAACCTCCCTGAGGGAGGCCACATCCTTCCCCAGGATGGAAGCACTTCCCTGATAAATGGGCAACAATCCGAGCAAATGCCTGAGCAATGTCGTCTTACCCGAACCACTGCCCCCCAGAATAACGGTAACCTCCCCTTTGTAAGCAGAAAAAGAAACATCCCTGAGCACCACACGGTCTTCAAATCCCGCATGGAGTTCCTGAACCTCGATCACTTTTTCTTTTTCCATCTGGCATCAATTTAATAGAAAATCACCCCAAGCACACTGTCTGCAATAATAACCAGGGTAATGGCCACCACCACCGAAAGGGTGGTCACCTTACCTACACCTTCAGCACCCTTTTCCACCCGAAACCCGTAAAAGCTGCCCGTCAGCACAATAATTGCGGCTGCCACCTGGCTTTTGACAAGGGCCGTGAACAAATCCAGCCCTCGCATGATATCACCCATCCTGTTGATAAAAACCTCCGGGGTAATATCAAGGTAAAGGTAAGCAGCCAGGCCTCCGCCTGCAATGCCCGATACATTGGCAAACACCATCAGAAAAGGCATGGTCAACATACATGCATAAAGCTTCGGAACCACCACAAAGCGATTGGGATTCAGCCCCATGGTTTTCAGCGCATCCAGTTCGGCAGTTACCTTCATGGTGGCTATTTCTGCAGCGATTGAAGATCCACTCCTTCCTGCAACCAATATGGCAGTAATCAGCGGCCCCATCTGACTCATTGTGGAAATGACCACAAGGTCAACAACAAAAATGTTGGCTCCGAATGTCCTGAGTTGACCGGCCGAGTGCAAAGCGAGCACATAACCGATCACAAAGGACAAGAAAACAACAATCAGCACCGCATTGACACCGATCAGCACTGCCTGATTCACGACCTCCCCTTTCCGCCGGGCACCCGGTCTGAAAAGATCAGCAACCCCCCAGTAGAAAATATTTGATGCAAGCACCAGAAATCCAAACAAATAGGTATTCAGAAAGCGGTTCACCCCATCACCGGTATATTCAAACAATCCGGGTTTTGGGGGCGGCTTCACATCAGCAACGGTTTTGGGGTAAAACAGACGGATTTTCTCATTCACTGCCCCGGATCCACCCGAGAATTCGACCTCCGTTCCATTTTCCTGCATTTTTTTTTCCAGGTAATACAAGGCCATCACCCCGGCACTGTCGATTTGTTCCAGCTTATCCAGGTCAATAACCAGAAACTCCGGGGCCGAAGCTTTAATACAACGCAGGAATTGCCGGGTAAACCCTGAAGCCTCATTGATGGTGAGCACCTGAGACAAACGGAGGGTATTGCCGTCAAGCCGGCCCACCACCGTGTTGCCGGCACATATTTC
>PWIY01000260.1 GCA_003560215.1 Bacteroidales bacterium
ATACCCGAAACAAGCTTTCATACCAGGCATTTCAAAAACGTTCATTTTTAACCAGTGATTCAAAGTCTGCCAGGGTATCCTCCAGGCTGGCAAAACTTTTCCCTCCGGCGGCATTTTTATGCCCCCCGCCATTAAAATGGTTTCTGGCAAGCATATTGGCATCCAGATCTCCGGTTGAGCGAAGAGAAATCTTTACATGGTCCTCTTTCTCCGTAAACAATGCCGCAAGCTTTATATTTTCGATACTCAGACCATAATTTACAATTCCCTCCGTATCGCCTTCTTTGTGATTAAAACGCAATAGTTCGCTTTCTGAAAGGCTGATGTAAGCGGTATTCGCTTCCGGGATAACCTTCAGCTTTTCGCTCAGGCAGAAGCCAAGCAACCGCATTCTGTCTTCGCTGTAGGTACTGTAGATCAGCCTTTGAATTTTCGCCCCGTCAACCCCTTTTTCAATCAACCGGGCCACGATCTCATAAGTACGGGGATTGTTACAACCATAACTGAAGGATCCTGTATCGGTTACGATCCCGGCATAGAGGCATTGCGCCACAGTCAATGAAATGGCCTCCTGATCCGAAAGACCAGCCAGGCATTCATACAGCAATTCAGCGGTGCTGCTGACTTTCGTATCAGATATCATCAGATCAAAGTCATTTTCAGGATCGGGGTGGTGATCTATCATTATTTTGGCTGCCTCACTGGCCCTCATATGTTCTTCCAGCCCTGCGGTTCTTCCCATTCCGTTAAAGTCAAGGCAAATGAGTAATCTGGCCGTTGAAATCAGCCGGAGGCCCTTGTCTTTTTCTTCTTCTGCCACAATGACCTGGTCATTTCCGGGCATCCAGTGCAGAAAGGAAGCATAAGGATTGGGAGCAACCACATAAACCCTTGAAAAACCCTGTTCTGTCATCCAGGCATAAAGGCCCAGCGCAGATCCGATGGCGTCTCCGTCCGGGTTGGCATGCACCACAATGGTGATGAGCTGGTTTTTGTCCTGCAGGAAGTTCTTCAGGCGATCAATGCGTGTGAGCTCCAAAATACGCTGAAATTATTTTTAAAAGCTTTACAAAGGTAAGAAAAATGCATGGTTCCCTTTGAATCATCAGCGCATAAAAGATCATAAAACCTGTTAACGGGGAGAATAAGTATCAAATGTTCCGTCCTGGTAAAAAACAAGTACCCGTTCAATGCCGGGCCCTTCGGAAAGGGAGTGAGCCTGCTGAACCGCCTTTTGCGGCCGGTTCTCAGATAAGTTATCCCCCTGGGTTTTTTCGGGATTCTCTGAATCCCCGGAGGCAGCATCATCGTTTCCGGGCTTTCCGGGTGACTCTTTGATTGCATTATGCATTTCAGTTTCAGGCAAACCGGCATTTTCAGGATTGTGGCCAGGTTTTTCCAGTACCTCTTCCTCATCCGGAAATAATGACTGAGAACCCATTGTCATCGGACCTTTACCGCGAATCAACCATTCAGTTCTTACCTCAGGGAAGTGATCAAGGATCTTCTGAACCAGTTCAAGACTTGGATTATTCCTTCCAGAAAGAATATGGGAAATTGTTGAGCGCGGTACCCCGATATGGTCTGCAAAACGGGAAGCGGTCATGTTTTTTGTGCTGATGATGTTTTTAACGCGTTGTACAAGCATAAACGGGATCATTGCAACTGTTTACAATAGTATAAAGATACAAATTCCCTGAAATTTTGAATTTGGTTTTGTGAATTTTGTACAGTATCTATTTGTAAACTATAAATTTTTTTAAAGTTTTACTGTAGTTTATAACGGTTATACGCTTAAAAATAATATTTTATGTGATATGTATAATGCTATATCAGACAACGCTTATCATGTATTCATTTTTTAAATCAATACTTCATATATTTTTCTTATTCTACTGATTTAAAATTAAATAACTCTATATTTCTTACAGCAATAGCAACCAACAAAGTATATTTCACAAAATTGTAATTTTCACATTTGTCATTTTACATAAAAATACTTGTAACCATCTTATTATCAATTTTATAGCTTATTAGTGTTTACTTTTGTAATTTTGGTTACAAAATGATAGTGTTCACAAATGTAGTTTGTGTGTTTGTAAACTCTCAGAAAAAAGGCAATATCATGTTCTATTGTGAACTGATCACAAGAGTGAAATTGGCTCCTGTCATTGCCACATTAATCATCACACAGTTTATTATATAGCAAAAGGAAAGGAAAATAGATTGGGAACTGGCCATGGGAAATAATCGGTGAAGGTCTCCCCCATTAACCTCCTTAGAATCGCATAAAATTTTACGATCCGTACCAAGGGCAGGAATATGAAAAAATAACGAAGGTAAAATCAGGACTTTTCTATGAATCCGCCGCCAATCACATCCTGGCCGTCGTAAATTACAGCTGATTGGCCGGGTGTAACTGCAGACACGTCCTCGTGCAATTGTACGTGAACAAGGCCGTTTTCAGAATCGGAATAAATGGTTGCCGGATGACCGGGATCCTTATAGCGGATTTTCACAGTCGCCTCCAACTGATCGGGAAGCGAACTGAATTTAATGGGGTTAAAACCGCTTACGAAAAATTCACGGGAAAAGGTTTCCGCTTTTTTGCCTAACATCACTGTGTTTGTTTCAGGAATAATGCGTGTCACATACAAGGGTTCACCCACAGCCACGTTCAATCCCTTGCGCTGACCTATCGTATAAAACGGATAACCCTTGTGTTTTCCCAGTACATTGCCATCTTTATCCACAAAATTCCCCCCGGGGGTTTTTTGTTCCAGGCCGGGTACCCTCCGTTTCAAAAAACCCCGATAATCATTGTCGGGGATGAAGCAGATCTCATAACTTTCCCTTTTACCCGCAATTTCCTCAAAGCCGGCTTCCCTGGCCATTTCCCTGATTTCAGGTTTGGTGTATGCGCCCAGGGGAAACAATGTTCTTTGCAAAAAATCCTGAGACAAGCCCCATAACACATAACTCTGGTCTTTGTCAGCATCGGCGCCCTTATAAAGTACCATCCGGCGGTTTTCTTCCCGGATACGTGCGTAATGACCGGTGGCAATATATTTACACCCCAGCTGATCGGCCCTTTTAAGCAGGGCTTCCCATTTGATGAAGGTGTTGCATAATATACAGGGATTCGGGGTTCGCCCCTTCAGGTATTGATCCACAAAGTCATCAACAATATAACGGTTGAACTCCTCACGAATATCCAGGACATAGTGCGGAAAACCCAGGCTGACAGCAAGGTGCCTGGCATCATGAATGGAGTCAAGGCTGCAGCATCCGGTCTCTTTTCCGCTGGCGGAGGATTCCGCAAATTCCCATGTTTTCATGGTGATTCCCACCAACTCGTAGCCCTCCCTGATCAGCATCATGGCAGCTACACTGCTGTCCAGCCCGCCGCTCATGGCCATTAAAACTCTTCCTTTACTCATTGATCTGATATTCCGGTTTGAATTGAAATTCAGGGATTCTGGATACCCTTTACCATAAAGTTAGCAAAATCTCTCAGGCTGGCAAAACGATAATCCACCAGATGATAATATGAGGAAGGCACATTGCCCTGCCCGATCAACACAGTTAACATGCCAAGTCTCGAACCGAACAGCATATCGGTAAAGGTATCCCCCACCATGATGCTACGGGTAAAACAAATCCCGGGGAAATCCTCTGCTGCCTCCAGGGCCATACCTGGTCCCGGTTTCCGCAGGAAACTGTCGCATTTCCTGAGGCCTGTGGCAGAATAGATTTTGTCCACATGTGCGCCAGCCTCCCTGATTCCGGAAAGCATTTTCCGGTTAATCGCCTCCAGATCCGAAGCCTGCATCAATCCTTTCCCCACACCCTGCTGGTTGGTCACCACCAAGATATGCCGAAACATCTTCTTTAACCCTGCCAGGGCTTCCAGGCTTCCTTCTGCCCATTGAAAATGTTGAGGACTCACCACATATCCATTGCCGGGACGCACATTCAATACGCCGTCACGATCCAGGAACAAGGACCAGTTGCTCCGGCTGATTTGGCGTTGCAACTCATTCATTTTCTGAACAAAATGGCTTCCACGTTCTCACAGATGATATGCCCGAGAAGTATGTGCAATTCCTGAATACGAGGGGTATCTGCAGAGGGGACACGAATAAGTACGTCACAATACTCAGCCATTCGGCGGCCATCGGAACCAGTCATTCCAATGGTCTTCATGTTTAGTTCCCGGGCGGTTTTCAGGGCATTGAGGATGTTGGATGAGGTCCCTGAAGTGGAAAGGGCTACCAGGACATCTCCCTGTCTGCCAATTGCCTGAACCATGCGTTTGTACACTTTATCGTACGACTGATCGTTGGCCGTGGCAGTCAGAAAGGATGAATTCACGTGCAGTGCTTCCGCGTTCAGCGGATCACGATCCATGTAAAAGCACCCGCTCAGCTCAGCCGAGAGGTGCTGGGCATCGGCGGCACTTCCCCCGTTTCCGCAGAACAATACCTTGCCATCGGCCCGGTAAGCATCGGCAATGAGCTGAATACAGTCTTCAAGACTGGACAAAATGGCTTCATCCGCCAACAACTTCTGTTGCAATTCCATCGATTTTTCAATCTGTTTCCTCACCTCCATGTCAAATAGATTTTCCTGAGACATCAAACAGGGTGTTCACAAGTCTTTCCCATGAGAAACGTTGCTTTTCCTTTTTTAATGTATTTGACAGCGTTTTTGCCTCACTTTTATTGATGAACTGTGCGATTGAACGGGCAATGGCCTCAGAATCAGGCTTCACCACATAACCTGCTTTACCATCGCTGACCATTTCGGGCAATCCGCCAACATTGGTCACCAGCATGGGCTTCTCAAAATGATAGGCAATCTGGGTCACCCCGCTTTGTGTGGCACTCTTGTATGGTTGCGCCACCAGATCTGCTGCACAGAAATAATGTTTCACCTGGTCGTTGGGAATAAAACGGGTGTGCCAGATCACACGGTCATTGATTTTCAGCGATTCGGCAAGATCGTAATAGGGTTCCGGACGGGTGTAAAATTCCCCGGCCACAAGCAGTCTGACCGGCAATTCCCTGATCTCTTCCTTGGCAAAGGCTTTCAGCAGGAGATCAAGACCCTTGTAATCTCTGATAAACCCAAAAAACAGCACCAGGTTGTGCGCATATTCAATCCCGAGCTTTTCCCTGGCAACTTCAGAATTAACCGCTTCTCCGAAATTGTCATAAAGCGGGTGCGGACACAATGCCATGCGGGATTCATCCACTCCGAACTTCATCAGGTCGCTGGCCACCGCTTCAGTCATTGAAACAAAGCCATGAATTTTTCTCAGGAAATAACGGGTCAGCAAGGAATCTCCGGGTCGTTTTTCGTGCGGCAATATATTGTCGGTGATGGCCACCACCCTGCTATGCTTATTTTTCCGGACAATTCCTGAAATGGTCCCAAGGCATGGGGCCATAAAAGGCAGCCAGTACCTGATCACCAGCAAATCCGGCCTGAGCTTTTTCAATTCCCTGCCTATTTTGATCCAGTTGAACGGGTTGATGCTGTTTACCTTCACACGGATGTCAAGATCAGCGGGCGGGGCTTCATCAGAATACTGGGTTTTACCCGGGAACAATATTCCCGGATACTGCAGCGAAAAGGTATAAATGATCACCTCGTGACCCTGCGCCATGAACTCACGGGCCAGTCTTTCGTTAAATGTGGCAAGACCACCACCCCTCAGGGGATATGCCGAACCGAGGATCACCACTCTGGACATAAACCAACTTATAGTTTTTCAGTACAATTTTCTGTTTTGTCTTCAATTTGGTATTTATTCCTGTCGGGAGCGGTACGGGAGATCAATTCACCGAGAAATCCGGCAATAAAAAGCAATGTTCCGAGGATCATGGCCAGCATGCCGAAGAAAAACAAAGGTCTTTCGGTCATGTGGTAAATGGAAAGGAACAATCGACCGTAGGCCAGGTAACCGGCAATAACAAATCCGATTATAAACAGCAATGTTCCCAGCAGGCCGAAAAGATGCATGGGTTTTTTTCCGAAACGGGTCATGAAGCTGATACTCAGCAAATCAAGGAATCCATTCATGAACCTTTCCAGGCCGTATTTGGTGGTGCCGTATTTTCTGGCCTGATGCCGCACCACCTTTTCCCCGATCTGGGTAAACCCGGCCTGTTTGGCCAGTACAGGAATGTAGCGGTGCATTTCTCCGTACACCTCAATGGATTGAACCACCTTGCGGTCGTAAGCTTTGAGTCCGCAATTAAAATCATGCAGCCGGATGCCCGACATCATCCGGGTAGTCCGGTTGAACAGCTTGGTGGGTATGGTCTTTGAAATCGGGTCCTTGCGGTCTTTTTTCCAGCCACTTACCAGGTCATATCCATCCTGCCTGATCATCCTGTATAGTTCAGGGATCTCTTCAGGACTGTCCTGGAGATCGGCATCCATGGTGATCACCACATCACCCTTTGCTTGGCGGAAACCCACATTCAGTGCAGCTGCCTTGCCATGATTCCTGCGGAACCTGACCCCTTTCACCGACGGATAAGATTCAGAAAGGTTGCGGATTATATCCCATGAATTGTCCCTGCTGCCATCATCGATCAGCCAGACCTCGTAGGAGAACTTACCTGCTTTCATCACACGGGCAATCCAGTCAATCAGTTCCGGCAGCGATTCCTCCTCATTGTACAGGGGTATAACCACGGAAATATCCATAAATAAAGGTATTAGCGGAGATCAACCATTTAAAGTAAACAAATGTACGTATTTTTTCATTATCTATATGGAAGTGCTCAGGTTGCGCAACCCCCCTTTGTTTTATTCTGAGATGCAGATTTTCCGCGGTGGAAAAGTATACCTTTGCTAAAAATAACTGTTTGGAATGCGGGATTTAAGTCAGGGACCGGTAACCCGTCAGATATTTGTCTTTGCCTTGCCGATGCTGGTGGGAAACATCTTCCAGCAGTTGTATAATATTGTGGATACCATCATCATCGGGCAATACATCGGAACCGATGCCGTGGACGCTGCAGGGGCTTCATTCCCGGTTATTTTCGTACTTGTGAGCCTGGTCATCGGAATTACCACTGGCACCAATATCATCATTTCCCAGTTTTACGGGGCCAAAGATTATGATTCCGTGAAGCGGGCCATCGACACAGCCTTTGTGTTTTTGTTTTTTGCCTCCATTGCACTCACCACACTTGGCCTGGTGTTCATTGATGACATCTGGCGCCTCATCGGCCTGCCAGAACATCTTGTACCCGATGCCACCACCTATTTCAGCGTATATGCTGCCGGCATCATCCTGATGTTCGGCTACAACGCCACCAGTGCCGTATTGCGCGGGCTGGGCGATTCGCGCACCCCACTCTATTTCCTCATCATATCCACGGTGTTGAATATCGGATTCGACCTGCTCTTTGTACTGGTCTTCGGATGGGGAATCGGAGGAGTGGCATTTGCCACGGTACTGGCCCAGGGCATTGCCTTTGGCCTGTCAGTGGTCTACCTGAACCGCTTTCACCCGCTCATTCGCTTTAGCTTGACAGGACTGAATTTTGACTGGGATATATTCAGGAAAAGTCTGCGAATTGGCATCCCCACAGGTGTTCAAACCACTTTTGTATCGCTGGGAATGCTTGCCCTGATCAGCATCGTAAACCGCTTCGGCACCAACACCATCGCAGCCTATACCATCGCCTGGCGCATCGATGGCTTTGCCGCCATGCCTGCCATGAATTTTGCCATGGCCTTCACCACCTTCGTAGGCCAGAATCTCGGGGCCAACCGGCCTGAACGGGTGAGGGAAGGATTGATCTCTGCCCTGAAAATGACAACGGGTGTATCGCTGACCATGACAGCCATTGCCTGGGTTTTCGGAAGGCAATTGATGGCGGTTTTTACCAGTGATCCGGAAGTGATCGCCATTGGCTACGATTACCTGGTGATCGTGAGCTCTTTTTACGTGGTATTCTCCGCCATGTTTGTCATCAACGGAGTGATGCGGGGTGCAGGGGATACGATTGTTCCCATGTTAATTACACTGGTTGCTCTTTGGCTGCTTCGCCTTCCGGCAGCTCATTTTTTATCCGGCCACTTCGGGGCAACAGGCATTTGGTGGGGAATTCCGGTTGCCTGGGTTTTCGGACTGATCGCTGCATATTCCTATTACCGCACCGGCAGATGGAAGCGTAAAGTGGTTGCCAAAAAACAGGTATGACAACGGGATCAATGGATTCAGGATTCACCCCGCTCCCCGACAAAATATTGTTCCTTGTGCCTGAACAACACATTAAAAGTGGTCAGTGAACCGTAAATACGGGTAATGTATTGCTGCAGGTTCACTTTTTCCTCCTCGCTGAGTTTTTCATGCCCGTTGATACGCTGCTCCAAGACCCTCAGCCGGTCACGGATCAGCACGATCTTCTTGAAAAACATATCAATCGGGATCTCTTTGGGTTTGAGTTCGGCAGACCCGGGTTTCAGGATCATCATTCCCTTTTTCCACCGGTCGCCCAACTCAACCAGCTCCGGAAAATCGGCATACCGGCGCAGTACATTGGAAAATACCTTTTCCAGGTCTGCCAGGCTGATCTGTCCGCCACCGCCCCCGGCAGTTTCGGCATGGGAGTCCTCGATCAGTTTCAGGTCGAGGTAACTGTTGGCAATTTCTTTGTCTCCTTTATGAAGAAAAAATACGCGTGTGGTGGTGAGGGTCTTTTTGGTGACAATTCCTTCCCCGAATTTGGGGTGCTCCACCCTGGCGCCTATGGCAAAATCAACTGTTTCCATTACAATTCAAACTGAGGTTTAACAATGATGCTAAATTAAACATTTCGCGCCAGAAACCGGCAGACAAATAATCCGGTTGATCACTGCCTTTGGCTGTTTTAACCACACTGACATCCATCATTATATTATTTCAAACATGCATACGATATTGTTATCTTTGCAAAAACCAAACTGAATTGACATGTCAACATCAACCATCATTCTCATTGTACTGGCCGTTGTGCTGGTACTTTTCTTCATCAGCATGTACAACCGCCTGATCAGGCTGAGAAACCAGGTAAAGAACGCCTGGTCGCAGATCGACGTTCAGCTGAAACGCCGCCATGACCTGATCCCGAATCTGATCGAAACAGTCAAGGGCTACATGAAACATGAAAAGGAAACACTGGAGAATGTCACCCGCATGCGGGCCCAGGCCATGGAAGCCACCGATGTGGCAGACAAGGCCAAAGCAGAGGGGAAACTCAATTCAGCCCTGGGGCAACTGAAAGTGGCTGTGGAAAACTACCCCGATCTGAAAGCCAACCAGAACTTCCTGGCGCTTCAGGAAGAACTCACATCCACAGAAAACAAAATCTCCTTTGCCCGTCAGAACTACAATGACCAGGTGCTGTTCTTCAACAACAAAATTGAAGTTTTTCCGTCAAACATCACTGCTTCCCTGTTCGGATTCAGCAAGGAGAAGTATTTTGAACTAGAAAGTGAAGCGGAACGTCAGGTTCCCAATGTGTCCTTTTAACTGAACAATCATTATGTGGGAAATCATTCGAAAAAACCAGCAGAAATCCATGCTGCTGCTCATGCTGATGGGCGTGGTACTGGTATTGCTGGGATATGTCATCGGAATGGCCGTTGACCCCGATGGTGGCTTTGCAGGAATCATCCTTGCCATGGTATTGTACTTTATTTTACTGATCGTGGCCTTCTCGTCTGGGAAGAAGATCATGCTGCGCATGAACAATGCCCGGAAAATCGGACCTGACGACTACCCGCAGCTATACAACATTGTGGAAGAAATGCGCCTGGCTGCAGGGATGCCTTCCATGCCGGAGGTTTACGTGATCGACGACCCGGCCCCCAACGCATTTGCTGCCGGAATGAACCCCAACAAAAGTGTGGTGGCTGTTACCACAGGCCTCATGAATATGATGAACCGCGATGAACTGCAGGGGGTGGTGGCCCATGAAGTTTCCCACATCCTGAACCGCGACATCAGGTACATGACCCTGGCAACCATCATGGTGGGAACCGTGGCCATCCTCTCACAGCTCTACCTCAGAAGCATGATGTTCGGCGGGATGCGCCGCTCAGGTGGCGGTGGCGGAAACCGTGGCAAAGGCAACATTATTATGGTGATCCTGGCGCTGGTTTTTGCCATCCTTGCTCCCATTGCCATCCGGCTGCTTTACCTGGCCGTATCAAGGAAGAGGGAGTACCTCGCAGATGCCTCAGCAGCCAGGCTTACCCGGTATCCGGAGGGGCTGGCTTCTGCCCTTGAAAAAATCAAAGGTTCCACGGAAGACCTGAAGGTGGCAGACAAGTCCATGGCACCCATGTACATTGCCAATCCATTGAAACCCAAAGGCAGCAGAGTGCGCAACCTGTCCAGCACCCATCCCCCGCTGGAAGAACGCATCCGTATACTCCGGTCCATGGGGCAAAACCACTCCTATGCCGGTTACCAGCAAGCATTTCAATCAGTTACCAAATCAGGGAAAAAGATCATCCCCAAATCAGCGGCAAAAACCGGATAAATCCCTTCAGGGGAAAGAAAAAAAATCCTTATATTTGCAACCGCAAACGGCTCCGTAGCTTAACTGAATAGAGCATCTGACTACGGATCAGAAGGTTCCAGGTTTGAATCCTGGCGGAGTCACTTGAAAAACAGCCCCTTGCA
>PWIY01000097.1 GCA_003560215.1 Bacteroidales bacterium
CGATCTGACCGGTGATCAGCATCATGTTGATCAGGCTGAACACATTGTGGGTGCCGGTCACCTGCTGGCTGAAGCCCATTCCCGTTGCAATCAGCGGACGCCTGGCATCCGCATAGACCCTTGCCGCTTCTGTAATCAGGCCGGCCTTTACCCCGGTGATCTCTTCCGTTTTTTCGGGTGTGTATTTTTCTGTGAGTTCTTTCAGGGCCTGGAATGCTTCCATGCCGCCCTCCACGCGTTTCTCTATGAAATCTTTGTCGATGCGGTTTTCTTTGATGATCACATGGATCATCCCGTTCAGCAATGCCACATCGGTGCCCAGTTTTGGCTGCATCCAGATATGCGCGTGTTCTGCCAGCGGGGTCCATTTGGGGTCTATGATGATGATCCTGCCCCCTTTGCGCTGGGCTGCATATTTGACAAATGTAGCCGTAACCGGGTGGGTCTCGATCATGTTGTTCCCGGTTACGATGATGCAGTCGCTCTCCTCATAGTCTTCAATGGAGTTGCTTCCCGCCCCGTCGCCCAGTGAGCGGAGCATGGCCGTAACGGTGGATGCATGACAAAGGCGGGTGCAATAATCAACATTGTTGTTTTCAAAGACCATCCGCACCAGCTTCATAAAAAGGTAATTGTCTTCATTGGTGGCCTTTGCCGAAGCATAGCCGGCCAGGGATTGACGCCCATATTGCTCTTTGATCTCAGAGAATTTCCGGGCCACCAGATCCAGGGCCTCATCCCATCCGGCTTCAACGAAATTTCCGTTCTTTTTGATAAGCGGTTTGGTAAGGCGATCCGGATGCTGTACGTAATCGTACCCGAAACGCCCCTTGACGCAAAGCCGGCCGTCGTTGGGGCTTACTCCTTCCACACCATTGCTTCTGACAATGCGTCCATTCTGCACAATCAGCTCCAGCTGGCATCCCACCCCGCAATAGGGGCAGGTGGTCTGCACCTTGCTGGTTGTCTGGTCAAGCCTTATTTCTTCACGATGCGGTTTTTCAACGATCGCTCCCGTGGGGCAGAGTTGTATGCACTCGCCGCAACCATCGCATTCACTTTCACCCCATTTGTCAAATCCTCCGATGATGTAACTGCTGATGCCACGATTGGTAAATGAAAGTACATTCTTTCCCTGTACCTCATCACACCCTTTGATGCACCTGAAACAGCGGATGCATTTATTGGCGTCATAGGTCAGCACCGGGGAAGAGTCGTCGGTGGGGTAATCCATTTCTTTCCAGATGGAAGGGAACGTGCGGTTCTCTTTCTGGTCCAGTCCGTAGTGCCGGCATAATTCACGGAATTCATCACTGTAAGAGCCATCGTAATCTTCTTTGTGTTCGGCAAGCAGGTAATCCAGCAGGTATTTTCGTGCCCCTTCAAGCTCATCGTCAAAAGCGGTGACTTCCATGCCGTCCTTTACCGTTACCCCGCAGGAGGCAATCATGCCCCGCTGACCGCTGATCTTTACAATGCAAAGGCGGCAGGCTCCCGTGGGAGAAAGTTTGCGATGGTAACACAAATGAGGGATCCGGATGTCATTGTCTTTGGCGACCTGCAACAGGTTGGCCCCTTTGTTGGCCACAATGGGTTTTTGATCGATGGTTATGCGAATTTGTTCAGACATGGGATGGTGTTTAGTGTTCCAGAAAATAACGGGCGGCTGACTTCATCGGGAGAATGGGCGACTGGCCCAGCGGGCAGAGTGAAGTCGCGGCCATCAGTTCCGATTCCTGCAGCATTTGCCTGACCAGTGTTTTGGAGTCGGCATCTCCTTTCAATAGTTGTTCCGATCTTTTTACCAGCATGGTTGTGCCGGTGCGGCATGGCACACATTTGCCGCAGGATTCGTGGCGGAAAAACCGCAGGCAGTTATGCAGGATCTGTTCTACCGAATCTTCCTCCGCCAAAACGATTACGGCACCGGAACCCAGGGTAGCTCCCTTTTCCTTTAAATTGTCATAGGTCATCCGCTCTTTCAGCATGCTGCCGTCTACAAAAGTGCCGGCAGCGCCTCCAAGCAGGGCGGCTTTGAAGGGGCGTCCGTCGCGCATTCCTCCGGCAAGTTCAATGAGCTGTTCGAGGGTTGTTCCCATGGGAAGTTCATAACAACCCGGCTTGTTGACCTGTCCGCTGATGGTAAATATCTTCGTCCCGTGCGATCGCTCCGTGCCGATGCTCTGGTACCAGGCCTTTCCCCGGCTCAGGATCAGCGGGGCATTGGCCAGGGTTTCGACGTTGTTGACCAGGGTCGGCATGTCGAATAACCCCTTTTCAGCCGGAAATGGAGGCTTGATGCGCGGGGTTCCCCTTTTCCCTTCCAGTGATTCCAGCATGGTCAGCTCTTCGCCACAGAGATAGGAGCCGGCGCCCAGCCTGATCTCCACGTCAAAACTGAATTCAGTTCCCATGATGTGCTTGCCCAGGTAACCCCTGTCATACGCATCCTCAATGGCCTTTTTTGTCTTTTTGATGGAGTCGGTGTATTCACCGCGGATATAGATATATCCTTTTGTGGCCTGAATGGCCCATGCGGCAATGATGGTGCCTTCAAGGTAGAGGTGGGGGTCCTGCTCCATGATCACCCTGTCTTTAAAGGTGCCCGGCTCCCCTTCGTCGGCGTTTACCACCACGTATCGCTGCGGGCAGCGAAGGCAGCCTTCACTGGTGAAACGTTGTTTCATGCCTGTGGAAAACCCCGCGCCGCCACGGCCGCGCAATCCGGCCTCCAGCAATTCGTCAATGACCTCCGCAGGAGGCATGGAAAGGGCCTTGCGCAAGCCTTCATAACCCCCCGCTTTCAGGTAGTCCTCAATGTTTTCCGGGTCAATCTTCCCGGCGTTTTTCAACACAATTCTGGTTTCCTGTATCATGGCTTCTTAGCTGTTTTGTGACCGGATTTCAGAAAAAATCTCCCGGATTCTTTCGCCGCTGAGGTTGTTGTACACCTTGTCGTTGATCATCATAGACGGGGCTTCCTGGCACTGGCCGAGACATTCTGCCGTTTCCAGCGTGAACAGCCCGTTTTTGGTGGTCTCCCCGGTGCTGACCCCCAGCTCTTCTTCGATAACCGGCAGCAGGGCATGGATCTTCATGACTTCACAAACGGGTGATATACATACGCGGACAATAAACCGGCCCCGGGGCCTCAGGCTGAACATGGAGTAATACCCGGCTACCCCGAATACCGCAGCTTTGGTCAGTTTCAGGTAACGGGCTGTTTCCTCAAGGGCCTCTTCGGTCAGGTAATTTTGCGGATGGCTATTTTGCAGGGCATGCAGAATGTTCAGCAAGTTGTCCTTTACGGGATCAAATTGCCGGATGATCTCTTTTGTGGACATGGGACTGGTGTTAGGGATAAAGGCATATTTAAATATTGCGGAGTCAAAATACGAATAAATCCTCAGACCATTGTTTTGTTTGCCGGTAAAAACATTGCTGCAGGGCCAGTTTTTATTCAGACTGTTTCTGCAATTCCTTTGTCCAGGTAGATCAGCAGTTTTTTAACGCCCGGGTACCCCATAGACCGGAGGATGTTTGCGTAGCCTTCCATTTGCTCCCGGTGTTTGCGGTAGGCTTTTCCGGTTTTGTAATCCAGAATGACGGTTTCGTTGTCCGTGAACACCACCCTGTCAGGCCGGTAAAACGTTCCGTTTTCATCAAACAAACCCGCTTCTTTTCTCACTTTTACGCTGGATGAAAAACAGGGTGCCACAACGGGATCGGATAAAATGTGCCTGATCTTTCCCTCCCATTCGGCCTGCTTGCTGCTGTCGATTTCGCCATTGGCAACCATTTGCCGGAGTACTTCGCCCACGTCATTGTGGTTGTCTATCATTTCCATTGCGCGATGCAGAAGATTTCCCCGTTCCAGCGGGTCAGTATCCTCCAGCAGGCTGCTTCTTTCTGTCTGGTGCGAACGGATCCGCAGGGCCCTGGTCCATTGTTCCGACATGAGGTGGCGGAAATAATCTGTTTCCGGCCCGGCCGGGCCAGCTTTCCTGGTGGACGAACCAAAGCTTCCGAATTGATAAACGGTTTCGGCGTCATCCCACAATCCCTTGCTGACTAAAAAGTTATGCAGCATGCCGTTGATCGTGCCGGGCTTGTAACTTTTGGCTTCCTTCCCGGACAGAATGAAAAGTTTTTCTGAAGGACGGGTAAAGGCCACATAGGTGGCATTGAGCATATCCAGGAGGGTTTTTTCCTGTTCCTGTTTATAATCTTCTTCAAAAGGGGTTCCGCTCAGGGTGGATTTGCTCATCTCCAGCCATGCAGCCGGAAGCTCCGGCACGCTTGCGGATTCGCCCGTTGTCCAGAAGCCTTTCCGGGTTGGTTTATCGGGTTTCTGGACGGCAAAAGGATGAATGACTACGGGGAACTGCAGCCCCTTGGATTTATGGACAGTCATCACACGAACGGCTTCAGTACCCTCCGGGATTACGATGGAGTATTTTTGCTGATTCTCCTCCCACCATTCAAGGAAATCGGAGTAGGACAGCATGTGCTTTTCGGAGAAATCAAAAACGGCATCGGTGAAATAGGCCACGAAGGGGTTGGGTGGGGCATCTTCGGAGAAGAAGTGGCGGAGGATGGTCTCGCAGGTATCATAGACGTTCTGGTGTTCGAAAACACGGAAAGAAAAGTCAATTCCGTTGGCATGCATGATTTTTTCAAGGCCGGGAAGTAAGGAGGAAGTGCTTTTGGCCTTTTGCTTACTGAGGCCTGCTTTCTGGAGGGCTTCATGCAGGTCAGGGGGCGTGGTGATCTGACCCCTCTGGTGCAGAAAGGTGATCACTTCAGCTGCAGCCACGGGGCCGGAAGGGTTATCGAGCAGGGTGATGATCGACAGGAAAAAATTTACCTCGGGGCTGTAGCTCAGAAGCAGTGAGTCGGGTGATATCACGGGAATGTTCTCGGTCAGCAGCATTCTTGCCACCATCCTGGCTTCTTCGTTGGCCCGGCAAAGGATGGTGATGTCCTGAAGGGGGTGCCCTGCATTCCTGCAATTGTTGATGATGCCCGGTATTTCCCGCAGGGTGTTTTCCTGTAATTCTTCTTTATTCTGCCCCTCCATGAAGCGAATATTCACATAGCCCTCTTCTTTGTCGGGCCGGGCCTTCTGCGTAACCTCCTTGTAAATGCCCTGCATGTTTTCGGGCAGCAGGTTGCGTGTAAACCTGAAGAATTCATTGTTGAAGCTGATGATCTCCCTGGCTGAACGCCAGTTGGTATCCAGTGAGATTTCCCGGTAGTTGTTTTTCAGGGTGACCTCCCATTCGGGCTGGGCGATTTTTTTGAGTTCCCCGGTGAGGGCAGGCAGGTTGGCAAACTGTTCCACATCCCCGTTGCGGAAACGGTAAATGGCCTGTTTGCCGTCGCCCACAACCAGGCTCAAATGGCCGGCCGAAAGGGAGTTTTCTACCAGGGGGAGCAGGTTCTGCCACTGCAGCATGGAGGTGTCCTGAAACTCGTCGATCATATAATGGCGGTAACGCTCGCCAAGACGCTCATAGATAAAAGGTACCGGCTGTTCTGTGATTATGGCTGCAATTCGCTTATTGAAATCGGAAATGTGGAGCAAAATATGCTCGGTTTTAATCTCCTCGAGCATTTTTTCCACTTCGTTGAGTACGGCCAGGGGAAATATGGAACGCAAAACGGCCTGCCTGTTCAGGTAAGTTTCCAGACCCTCCTCTGCCAGTGACCGGATGCGTTCAAAACTTCTGACCAGCTCCTCCCTGATCGCTTCAATGCTGCCTTCCTGGTCCGGAGTGCACTTGCCCGATACCCACTTGTCTTCTTCGATTGTCTTTTGTACGTAGCTGTTCGGGTTGATCTTTTCCTTTATCTGACCCCGGGACAAATGCAAAAAATAATTGTAGATTCCGCTTTTACCGCGGTAGAAAGCTTCAGGGGGGATATTGTTCCTGTGAATCAGATCCAGGGCATCGCCGGCCACCCGGGAAATCTCATCCTCAAATGCCTTCACTTTTCCTTTGAGTTTTCCGGCCAGCTGCTGAAAATCCTGCATTTCTACCTCCTTCAGCTGTTCAATAAATTTACTGCTTTCTTCATCGGTGAGGGTTTTGGCAAGCCCGGTGATCTGCTGTTCGATGCGGACATCTTTTTCGTCGTCGGCCTGGCTGACAATATAGGTCACAAGCAGGTCGGTCAGCTTTTTGTCCCTGCCGGCCTGGTTGATCAACAGGTCCACAGCTTGTTTCAGGAGGGTTTCTGCATCAAGGGACACTTCAAAATGAAGGGGAATACGCAGGTCAAAGGCAAATGTCCGTATGACCCGGTGAACGAAACTGTCGATGGTGCTTACAGAAAAGTCGCTGTACTGATGAAGGATTTTTTTCAGGACAAGCCGTGCATTGCGGATCAGCTGCTCCTCATTGAGCAGAGCAGCCCCCTCATTTTTCCGGTCTTCCATGATCTGTTCGAGCAGGGCCCGGCCTTTTTTCCGGGCGGATTCTCTGGCCGTGTCTGCTGCCTTTTCCGGGCTATTGGCTGTATTACCTGCGCTGGACGGGTCTTTTGAATTGCCGGGGTGCGAGGCCTTGTCGGGGTCATTGGCGGTTTTGTCTGCGCTGTCCGGGTCTGCTGTCCTGGCGGGGTCCGGTGCATTGCGGGGGTGCGAGGCCCTGGCCGGATCCGGGTCATGTGTGGCAGACGGTTCTGGATCGGGGCGTGGCTTCTCCTCCGTGACGGGGGTTTCACCCAGTGCCCCCACAAAGCTCAAACCTTCAATGATCCTTTCTTTCATCTCCGCAGCAGCGGCATTGGTAAAGGTGATGGCAAGGATGTGACGCACGGCTCCGGGATTATACAATACGATCTTGAGATACTCCCTGACCAGCGTGTAGGTCTTGCCACTTCCGGCCGACGACTTGTAAACGTGGAAATTCTGCATGTCCCGGTTTTGAAAATAAAGTTACATTTTCTTAGTATATTTAGCGACTAAATTGATGGGTATGAGTGAAAAGATTCTGGTTGAAAAGCACTCCGGCGACAAGGAAGTATTTGACCCTGAGAAACTGCGTGCCTCACTCCGGCGTTCCGGAGCCTCCCCCCAACTGACCGAAAAGGTGGAAAATGCCCTTGCAACCTATCTTGAGGACGGGATTACCACCCGGGAAATTTACCGCCGGGCTTTTCAGCTGCTCAGAAAGTTTCAGCGATCTTCAGCTGCGCGCTACAGCCTGAAAAAAGCAATCATGGAACTGGGCCCGTCGGGTTACCCCTTTGAGCAATTCGTGGGGGCAGTAATTGAGCATATGGGATATACCGTTGAGGTGGGCAAGCAGGTGAGGGGCCAGTGCGTGGAACATGAGGTGGATGTGGTGGCCCATAACGATCACCAGCAGTTTATGGTGGAATGCAAGTATTATAACAGCCAGGGGAAGCAGTGCAACGTAAAGGTTCCGCTGTATATTCATGCCCGCTTTCAGGACATTGAAAAGCGGTGGAAATCCACCCCCGGTCTGGGAAAGCGCAGTTTCCACGGCTGGGTGGTTACCAATACGAGGTTCACCAGTGATGCCATGGATTATGGAAGATGCGTCGGGCTGCGGATGGTGAGCTGGGATTATCCGAGGAAGGAAAGCCTGAAAGATATGGTTGAGCAAACCGGTCTTTTCCCGGTTACCGTGCTTACCCTGCTGAACCGAAAACAGAAACAGGGGTTGCTTGACAAGGAGATTGTTCTCTGCAGGCAGCTGCTTGAGAAGCCGGGAATACTGAATACACTGGGCCTCAAAGGAAATAAAATTAATAAAGTGCTGGATGAAGCGCGTGAACTGGTTGAGTCTTAAGCGCTCTTTCGCATCCCAAAAAAAGAAACCAATGAAAAAGAAGACATTACTGATTGCTTTGTGCTGGTTGCTGGTGCTCACGGGCTCCGGTTTGCCCATGCAGGCACAGGAGGCCCCGGAGCGGGTGGAACCTCCGTTTTGGTGGACGGAAATGGAACACACCGAACTGCAGATCATGGTCCATGCGGATCAAATCGGAGCCACCAGGGTGGAAATTGACCACCCGGGAGTAAACATCAGGGAGGTGGTGGCCGTGGAGAGCCCGAATTACCTGTTTATTTACCTGGATATCACCGATGCCATGCCGGGTACCATGCCTCTGCGGTTTATCAGAGAAGGTGAGGCTGTATTCACTTATGATTACGAGTTGAGGGAACGTGAGCCTGATGCCCGTTACCGTGAAGGGGTGAATGCGTCGGACGCGATGTACCTGTTGATGCCGGATCGCTTTGCCAACGGTGACCCTTCACTGGATGACCAGCCCGGTATGCTGGAACAGGCAGACCGGAGTGATCCGGACGGACGCCATGGGGGCGACATCCCCGGAATTGTCAACAATCTGGATTATATTGCCGGGATGGGTTTTACCGCCATGTGGCTGAATCCGGTACTGGAAAATGATCAGCCCAGGTACAGCTACCACGGATATGCGACCACCGATTATTACAAGATTGACCCCCGGTATGGATCCAATGAAGATTACCGGAATATGGTTAAGGAAGCGGAGGCAATGGGGATCAAAACCGTTAAGGATATCATTTTGAACCATTGCGGTCATCATCACTGGTGGATGGATGATCTGCCTTCGCCCGACTGGCTGAACCAGTGGGATGAGTTTACCCGTACCACTTACCGGATGACCACCATTGTGGATCCGCATGGTTCGCGTTATGACTATGAACGGATGGTTGACGGCTGGTTTGATACCAATATGCCTGACCTGAACCAGCGAAACCGGCTGCTGGCGCGTTACCTGAAACAAAACAGCGTCTGGTGGATCGAATATGCAGGGATTCATGCCATCAGGATGGATACCCAGCCTTATGCCGATCGCTTTTTTATGTCAGACTGGGCGCAGTACGTGCTGAATGAATATCCCTATTTTAACATCATCGGAGAGGCATGGTCGGGTGTGCCGGCCATATCAAGTTACTACCAGGGCGGGGTCGACAACCATGATGGCTACGACTCAAATTTTCCTTCCCTTTTTGACTTTTCACTCTATGATGCCATCGGCCAGGCCTTCAATGAAGAGCAGGGCTGGGGCTCCGGTATGATGCGGTTGTATAACAGCCTGGCCCAGGACTTTCTGTATTCCGATCCTTACAATCTGGTGGTATTCGGCAGCAACCACGACACCGACCGCTTTTTTACCCGGGTGGATGAGGATATTGACAAACTGGAGATGGCCCTGACTTTCATATACACCACCAGGGGGATTCCGCAGGTGTATACCGGCACCGAGCTGCTGAAGTCGGCCTGGGAGCATGATGGCCATGGAGAAATGCGAACTGATTTCCCCGGCGGATGGCCCGATGACCCGGTGAACAAATTTACCCGTGAAGGGCGCACCCCTGACCAGAACCGCATTGTGGACCATATTACTGCCCTGGGTGAGTTCAGGAAGGACAACCCTGTGCTGCATTACGGTTGGCTGCTTCATTTTGTGCCCGAAGACAATGTGTATGTGTATTTCCGGTATGATGAGGTGGACACCATCATGGTGATCCTGAATAACAATGATTCAGAGTATCAGCTTGACCTTGAAAGGTTTGAAGAAGGCTGGGGTGGTTATTCCGGAGCAGAGGAGGTTTTTTCCGGTAGGGAACGAAATGGATTTGACAGCTGGAACATTCCTGCCAATTCGGCAAGTGTGTATCAGCTTTGGTAAGAAAATCGGCCGCATGCAAACCCTTTCCGTAATTATTCCTGCTTACAACGAATCTGCCACCATCCGGGGGTTGCTTGACCGTGTGCTGGAAGCGCCGCTTGACGGGTACCGGAAAGAACTTGTCATTGTCAATGATGCCAGCATTGATGATACCGCTGAGGTGGTGGACGGTTTCATGAAAGACAATCCGGAGGCGCTGATCCGTTTGTACCATCAGCCCGGAAACATGGGGAAGGGTGCCGCCCTGCACCGGGGCATCCGTGAAGCAACGGGTGATTACCTGGTCATTCAGGATGCAGATCTTGAGTATGATCCGCGGGAATACACCCGTTTGCTTGGACCTGTCAGGGAAGGGAATGCCGATGTGGTATATGGTTCCCGGTTTACCGGGGCTTATCCCAGGCGTGTGATGTTTTTCTGGCATACGGCGGGCAACAAGCTGCTTACATTCTTTTCCAACATGTTCACAAACCTGAACCTGACCGACATGGAAACCTGCTATAAATTGTTCCGTGCCGATCTGGTAAAGGGGCTGACCCTGAAGGAGAAGCGATTTGGTTTTGAACCGGAGGTGACAGCCAAAATATCCAGGATTCCCGGGGTTCGCATCTGCGAAGTGGGAATCTCCTACTACGGCAGGAGTTATGCCGACGGAAAAAAGATCGGCTGGAAAGACGGCTGGCGGGCGTTGTGGTGCATACTGAAATACAACCTGTGGGATAAGTAGGAGAAACTGGAAGCTCGAAGCTCGAAGCTGGAAGTTGGAAGGAAGAGGTTAGAGGGTAGAAGGAAGAAGGAAGAAGGAAGAAGGAAGAAGGAGGAAGGTAGAAGGAAGAAGGTAGAGGGTAGA
>PWIY01000244.1 GCA_003560215.1 Bacteroidales bacterium
AAAACCTTTGCCATTCCCAACGGTGGTGGCGGGCCGGGTGTCGGACCCATCGGTGTGGCAGAACACCTTCTTCCTTTCCTGCCAACGCACCCAATCCGGCAAACAGGTGGTGACCAGGCGATCCACCCCGTGGCGTCTGCACCCTTCGGAAGTGCATTTATTCTGACCATTACCTATGGTTACATTAAACTGCTGGGCGGAGAAGGATTGACCAGGGCCACAGAGGCAGCAATCCTGAGCACAAATTACCTGAAAACCGCCCTGGAAAAGCACTATAAGGTGCTTTACACCGGAAAGAACGGATGGGCCGCCCATGAAATGATCCTCGACTGTAACCCCTTCAAGCGGAGCATTGGGATCGACGCCATCGATATTGCCAAGCGACTCATGGATTACGGATTCCATGCACCCACAGTAGCTTTCCCCGTGCCGGGAACCCTCATGGTCGAACCAACCGAAAGTGAACCATTGGCGGAACTGGAACGCTTTATCGATGCGATGGTTACCATCAGAGAAGAGATCCGTGAAATAGAGGATGGCAAAGCCGACAAGGAGGACAACATCATCAAAAATGCACCCCACACAGCCGCCATGGCAGCAGGAAATGACTGGAACCGGCCATACAGCCGCGAAAAAGCCGTTTTCCCGAGGCCCTGGTCAGTGGAGATCAAGTACTTCCCGCCCGTAACCCGCATCGATGATGCTTACGGCGACCGAAACCTGGTGTGTACCTGCGAACCCATCGAAAGCTACGCGCAGGATTAAGTCGTGGCTTCGCCACTTAGCAAGGGGTTGGGGCCCCTCGCGGTTGACGGGGGCTTCGCCCCCTTGGTTAGTCGGGGCTGACGCCCCTCCAGTTTGTCGTGGCTTCGCCACTCCAGTTGTTGGTTAGTCGGCGCTGATGCGCCTCCGGTTAGTCGGGCCTTCGGCCCTCCGGTTGGTCGGAGGCTGCGCCTCCTCCGGTTGTTGGTTAGCTCGGGGCTAACGCCCCTCGCGGTTCATGGTTCTCATGGGCAGAGGAAAGGGAAAGACTAGCGGACTGGTAACCGAAGCTGGCAAATTGTTAGTTGTTGGTTATCAAGTCTTTAGGCTTGAGGAAGCTGCCGATGATGCAAGAAACGGCCCAGGTGGTTGTTGGTTGTTGGATCCCGAAGGGATCAAATGTTACTAACAGGGTGCGCAGCACCCGGCAACCTCCTCGCCTTGTCCAATGATTGTGGGCAAGCCGTACCACCCTCAGCCCATGAGAACCAACAACTGGAGGGGCTTTAGCCCCGACAAACCAACAACCTGCCAGCTCCGGTCACCAGACCATTGACAACTTTCCAGTCACTCAGCCCATGAGAACCAACAACCTGTCAACTCCAGTTACCAGGCCATTGGCAGCCTTCCCAAGCCCTAGCCCATGAGAACCAACAACTGGAGGGGCTTTAGCCCCGACAAACCAACAACCGTGAGGGGCGTTAGCCCCGAACTAGTCCTGATCTTTTTCTTTGTAAAGGAACCGCTTAATTTTCTTGGTGGGGGTTTTCTCAAAAGGTTCTGCCTGCTCCTGAATAATGGTAAGCCTTGAGAAGCGATTCAGGCGGGCGTTTACCTTTTGCTGGATTTCGGCAAGCCGTTTTTTGACTTTTTCGTGTGCCTGATCGTAAAATTGGCCGGCCGACTCTTTCAGCTCATTGTACCGCTGATCGATCTCTTCATAGTTAAGATGGACTCTTGCCACCAGCTTACCTTTCAGTTCGTACACAAGACTTTCGAGTACGTGATGCTGACTATTGATCACAGCCTCAATGTCTTCCGGATAGATATTTTCACCGCTGGCACTGATGATTATATTTTTCAGACGACCCTTGATGTACAAATAGCCATCCTCATCCAGCACACCCAGGTCACCGGTTCTGAACCAGCCATCGGAAGTAAACACGTCTTTGGTTAAACCGGGTTCTTTGTAATAACCTTTCATTACATTGGGACCGAAAGCAATAATCTCACCCTCACCCGTATGCGGATCGGGATCCATGATGCGTAACTTTTGCCCGGGAAGGCAAAAGCCGGTCGAACGGTACTTTGTCAGCGAAGGGCCGCAGCCTGCCAGTAGCGGAGCTGTTTCCGTGAGTCCGTATCCGATGGCATAGGGAAAGCCAGCGTCACGCAAAAAACGTTCGGTGGCTGCGTCAAGCTTCGAACCGCCGATGCCAAAAAAATGCAATTCACCACCAAAGGCTTTGTGGATTTTTTTACCGGCCATTTTATGAATCGCCTTCTGTACCATACGCGACTTACTCAGAAAACGCATGGCTTTATTGCCGGTTAACCTGGGAAGCACCCTGTTGCGATACACTTTTTCAATGATCAGCGGAACAGTGAGCATCATCGTTGGCTTAACCTGCTGCATTGCAGGCAAAAGAACAGCGGGGGTGGGCAGTTTATCCAGGTAATATATTGAAGCACCCGACATATAAGGGATCAGAAATCCAATGGTGCACTCATAAGTATGCGGCAGGGGTAAAACAGACAACAGCCTGTCCTTCTCAGATACATCCTGAATACCGAGTGTATTCACGGCATTGGACAAGATATTCTTATGGGTGAGCATTACCCCCTTGGGTTTCCCTGTGGTTCCTGAGGTATAC
>PWIY01000011.1 GCA_003560215.1 Bacteroidales bacterium
ACTTCCAAAACATCGGGATGTTCCATGGCCGCCTCCCTGAAAGCATCTTTCCGGTCAAAGCGATCGAAATCAAAAAACACCACATTGTTTGGCTCAAAACCCAGTGGTTGATCCTTCATATGGGCAATCTGCTGAAAAACAATGATGGTGCCCGAAACAAGGGCCACAGAAACCCCGAACTGAAAAACAATCAGTAATTTTCTGAACAGACCACCTCCGGTGCCAGGAATTTTTTGCCCTTTGAGAACGGCCGCCGGCTGAAAAGCAGTCAGGTAAATCGACGGGTAAATCCCGGACAAAAACCCAACAAGGAGTATACCCATGGCAATGACCAGTGCCGCCAGGGGCAGACCCAGGTCCATCAGGTGCAGGTTGGCACCGGTCAGATTTCTGAAGTCGGGGAAGAAAATTTCCAGCAGAGCCAGCGAAAGCAATACAGCCAACGCAGTGGTCAGCACCGATTCCACCAGAAACTGAAACATCAGCTGTGGCCTGGTACTACCAAGGAGCTTTTTTACACCAACCTCCCTGGAGCGGTTAAATGCACGGGCGGTAGAAAGGTTCACATAATTGATCACCGCAATGCCGAGCACGAACAACGCAATGAGGGCAAAGGCATTCACCGTATTTCGGTTGCCCATTTTTACGGGCGGCTGAAAGGCCACCTCATCGGCAAAGTAAATGTCCTTAAGCGGACGCAGGTAATATTCAATCTCCATTTCACCGCCAATCATCTCGGCAAGGAGTGGCTTGAAGCTCCCGTTGATCTTTTCCTCCAGTTCCCTGATGCCCACTCCCGGCTTCAACCTGAGAAAAGTAAAGTTATTCCACTGGCCAAAAGAATACAAAACATCCTCACTTTGACTGAAATCCTCCCAAAGCACCAGCGGCGCAATGGCCTCATAAGGAAGGTGGGTGTGCGATGGGTTTTCGATCACACCTGTGACCTGCATGGGCATCCGTCCCATCATGTTCACTGTTTCGCCGATCACATCTGTGTGTCCAAACATATTTTCAGCCTGCCGGCGTGTGATCACCAGGGAGTATTTGTCCCCCAGTGCCTGATCTGGATTTCCATGAATGAACTCCGCCCTGAAAAAATCAAAAAATGTGGTATCGGCAATGATGATGTCCGGTATATGATAGGGCCTTTCTTCCACCATGACATCCGTTTTGCTCAGCAGCAGCGAATTGATCCGGAGCATATCCTCAACCTCCGGGTAATTTTCTTTCAGGTAGGGCCCGTGCATCGTACCTGTAAGCGCCCAATCACCTGCGTCCATGGAGGCTTCCAATCGATATAACTGATCCGCGTCATCATGCACCCGATCATACAGATACTGGTCGATGACGTAAATGCTGACAAATACAAACACCGTAAGTCCACCTGCAAATCCAAGAATGTTTAACAACGTATAGAACCGTTCCCGCAGCAGGCTCCGCAGGCCAATTTTAAAAGGATAAAAAAGTTTCATGGTATAAGATTAATGCAGAATAATTAATTATAAGACCAGGCCACATCAAAGCATGTACCACCAAGCCTAACCATCTGTTTTTGCGGTTTTTAACAGATTGTTTACCGAACCGGGCCAACCAACAGGATGTCCCATAACGGACAGTCACTGATCGTTATCGGACAGTATGTCTCTGGGAGTCAACGTAATGACAAGACCAGAGATCAAATGGAGGCATTATCCATAGCACCAATTACCAGTAACCGGATATTTAAACAATTTTTTATCTTTATTTTAATTTAGTCTAATTAAATTTTATATATTTGAAACAGCCATGGCTGGCTGAAAAAAGTTTGCATCCTCATGTATTTATTTATATATTTGAGATAATGAAGTCTGATAATTACTTTTCGAACAATCTTTTTAAATGGGTGTTTATCTCACGAAACACCAGACAGGCTCATAGATTTGGACTACAAAATTCACTTGCCATCAATATTTCTCAGACCCGCAGCACAACATCCCAAGCCCGCAGCATGGGCCACACGGAAGGGTCACCGGCAAGGTTAGCAAAACCGGAAACACGAAAAACTAAATACTAACCAATAAACTTCTCATTATGGTGCGATCTTTACTCTTTCAGACATTTCTATTGTTCTTTATGGCTTCCGGGCTTTTCGCCCAGACAGCCACGCAACCCCAGGGCTCAGGCACTTCCAACGATCCCTACCTGATCGAAACCTGGGAAAACCTTTACTGGGTGAGCCAGAACCCCGGCTCATGGAGCTCCTATTTCGTTCAGACAGCAAATATTGAATTTCCTTCCGAGATAGAAAACTGGGACGGAGGTGCCGGCTGGACACCCATCGGGGATGGAACAACAACCATCCAGGGGAACCAGACATCAGTCATCGGGGATAATTTCCTGGGCGATTACAACGGTCAGTACTACACAATCACCGGCTTGTACATCAATAGACCCAATGAAGACAATCAAGGGCTGTTTGGCCATATTGGCGACCCCGACACGGATGAAGGCCTAAATACCACAATTTACAATGTGCGACTCAGGGATTCTGAGGTACATGGCGGTCGGGCTGTGGGAAGCCTGGTCGGCCGTGTAACAGGAAACCAGAACACCCGGGTAGAAAGGTCTTCTTCAGAGGGGGG
>PWIY01000286.1 GCA_003560215.1 Bacteroidales bacterium
AGATCAATTTCGACCATCCGAGCGCCATTGAGTTCAACCTGTTGGTGAAGCACCTCGACATGCTGCGCGAAGGGCAGACCATCCCGATGCCGATTTATTCGTACCTGACCTGTGCGCGGGCCAAAGAGACCATGCCGGTGCCGGCCAGGGAGGTGGTGATTGTGGAGGGGATTCTGATTTTGTCGAATCCGCGGATGCGTGACCGGATGGATATCAAGATTTTTGTGGATGCAGACGGTGACGATCGCCTGATGCGGATTATTCGCCGCGACATCGAGGAGAGGGGGCGGTCTTTTATTGATGTGCTGGATCATTATGAGAAGTTTGTGAAGCCGATGCACCTGCAGTTCATTGAGCCCAGCAAGCGTTATGCGGACATCGTGGTCCCTCAGGGTGGCGAAAATCTCGTGGCGATCAATGTCATCCGAAGTATGATTCAAATGAACCAGGGATCCATGAATCAAAACAATTAACCGAATGGATGTCAGCAGTGGCAAACCAGCAACATGTGTGACCCCTCCGGGGTCAAACGTTACTAACAGGGGGCGAAGCCCCCGAAACCAACAACCGGTTAGCCTCGTCCCCCGGATATCGGCAACCGCCACTGTTCCTATCCCATGAGAACCAACAACTAACTAACCAACTATGAAGTACAACTTCCACACCCATTCCCATCACGACGACGGAAAAGAACCGCTTGAGGATTTTGTAAAGGAGGCCGTTGAGAAGGGCCTGCAGGCCATTGGCTTTACGGGTCATTCGCCCCTGCCTTTTTCCAATGAATGGAGCCTTCCAAAGGAGACGTACCCGGATTACCTGGCCGAGGTGCGGCGCCTGAAGGAGCAGTATAAGGATGTGATCGATGTTTATATGGGCCTGGAGATTGATTATATTCCCGGCTACTCAGACAATTTCAGGAACTTCCTGAATGGGGCCGGCCTGGATTATTGCATCGGATCGGTGCACCTGGTGATGAAGCCCGGGAGCAATGAGTGCAGCGATATCTGGTTCATTGATGGTCCCCGCGAGGGGTATTTAAAAGGGATTGACCGGCTTTTTGATGGGGATGCACGTGCTGCGGCGGAGGCTTTTTTCGAGCAGTCGCGTGAGATGGTGGCCACCCAGCGGCCGCATATTATCGGTCACCTGGATAAAGTGAACATGCACAACAAGGGTGATTTGTTCAACCCCTCAGAAGAATGGTATCAGAAGGCGGTTCACCGGCTGCTGGAGGCTGTTGCGGCGGCGGGTACCATTGTGGAGCTGAATACCCGCGGGGTGTACAGTGGAAAAACTGACGCGTTTTTTCCCGCCACACCCATCCTGCAAAAGTGTTTTGAATATGACATCCCCGTGATGGTCAATACCGATGCCCACCATCCATCTCAGGTCGACAAGCTTTTCGACGAGGGGGTGCAGCTGCTGAAGGATATTGGTTACAGGAAAATGACCACGCCTTTCTTTGAGGTGGAGATTTGATTTTTTGCCGCTTCCGCGGGATGTTTTTAGTGCTGTTTTGATTTGTTACCTCAACCTGTCCTCATGAATTACCGGGGCCACGCGGGTGCGCGGGTGGCTGATGAGGATGGCTCTGTTGTAGGCTCCGTCGGCGGCTTCGGATTCACGGATCTCATGGAGCAGTTCCAGGGCCTTGGGAATGGTGGCCCGTGAGGGGCTGAGCAGGGTGTACATCCCGGAATAATCATCGTATTCGAGGATGATTTCATGGTCAAGCCGCTGGTTGGCACTGGCAAGTGCCCTTTCTGCCATTGCTTTGGTTCTGAAAGTGCTCAACTGTACATGGAATACCATGGGTTCAGGTCCGGGTGGGGAAAATACCAGGAAGCGCTCTTCTTTTTCAAGGAAGTGAATGCGGAACGAGGCTCCGGTTGCTTCCTCGGCGGCTTTTCTTACAACTTCGGCGGTGTAAATACTACCCATTACGTATCCCTTTGTGACGGAGTCATGGAAGTGATCAAGGGTTATTTCCACCAGTTGAACGGTGTCGGTTTCGGGTATCGCATCCGGATCCGGGATCGGAAGGTCTTCTACCGGTATGATTTCAGGGTATTCGATGGGATCCACAATTAATTCGGGGATTTCGGTTTCCGGGTCTTCGGTTTCCGGGTCTTCAGGTTCCTCCTCCGGTTCTTCTTCGGGCTCCTCTTCCGCTACCGGCTCTTCCTCCGGTTTCTCCGGTTCTTCCGGTTTGGGTGCTTCCTCAGGGTCGCGGGGCTCCAGCACAATATCCATCCCTTCAATGAAATCACCTTCTGCAAGGGCGCGTATTTCAAATTCCACAGGGCCGTCGGGCATGCGCGCATCCAGAAAATCAAGCTGTGAGGGATCCACTTCAATGGTGTAGTTCCCCGGGGGCATGTCCATGGCGTAATAGGATCCGTCGGAGAAATTCCGGATGGTTTCTTCGAAGTCCACATCTTCTCCTTTGATCTGTAAACGCAGGCCGCCGCGGGTTTGCTTTTGGCCGTCGCGCAGAATATAGACCGTGCCGTCGATTACACCGGTGCGGTAAAAGGGAATCTCAATGCGCTTGTACTGGTTGGGGTCGGCCACAAAGCTGAATTCGTCCTTGCCGGGAGCCATCAAGGGGTTGGGCAGCGC
>PWIY01000234.1 GCA_003560215.1 Bacteroidales bacterium
ACCAACAACCAAGGCGCGAAGCGCCGTTAACCAACAACCAAGGTGCGAAGCGCCGTTAACCAACAACCGGATGGGGCGAAGCCCCCGACCAACCGGAGGCGCGCAGCGCCGACTAACCGGAGTGGCGAAGCCACGACCAACCAACAACATCCCCCTTTGGATCTCATTTATCCCCTTTTAGAATATTCTGTACAAAAAAACAAGCAATCAACATTAAAAATACATAAGTTTGGGTGAAATTGTTTCATTAAACCCAGACAAACATGAATCATTGGAAAAGAAGTTTACAGGTTTTGGGGTTGATCGTGCTTGGGCTATTCGGAGCCGGATCATCACAGGCGCAGGACAACCTGGTCAGCAATGGCTATTTTGAATCGTGGACCGACGGACAGCCGGATCACTGGCAGTTTGAAAAATTTTCCCGCCAAGAAACAGGGGAGGTGCTCCGGGGGAGTTTCTCCCTGAAACAAATGGTCCGGGTTAACCGGATGTGGCAGGTGGTTGATGAGATTGAGGGAGGGAGTCATTACGCCATCTCGTTTTATTATTATGACAACGATCCTGAAGCATCCGGCCGTGTGTATGCCTGGTGGCTGGATGGTGACCAAATGCTTGAAGAAGATGGTGAATTTCTGCGGCCGGAGCCTTTTTCCGGAGTGGCTGATGAATGGCGGAAGTTCTCCGTGTCACTGGCAGCACCGCCGGAAGCGAATGGTTTGCACCTGGAGGTTCAGACCATTGGGTCAGGGGGCAAGTCCGGACATATTTACTATGATGATTTTTCGGTGATACAGTATGAGCCCATCACAGACGGGGGCCATGAGACATTTGCCAATATGGAACGGACAGGGACTTCTTATATAGATGGTACCTTTACCGGGCAGGATGGATCTGAGTGGACTTTTGTGCAGTGCCGTGGGTTGGACTCCTTTGACGGCAGGGCTGTCATGCTCGGCAGGAACCGGGACCCGCAGGCTTATGTGGAGTCGGGGGTGATACCTGATGGCATCGGGGTGATCTCTTTTGACTATATGCAGGCCTTTTCAACAGACGTGAACCTGCAGCTGATGGTAAACGGGCAGGTGGTGGCCACTGTTACCACCGATGACCAGTTGGACGAGGTGCTTGAGTCGGGCGAGATTGAGGTGCATGCCCGGGGTGAGGTTGTCATCAGGTTTATGAACCGCTTCAACAGCAGCGGGCAGGTCGTGATCGATAATGTGGTATGGACTGATTACGATGAATCACTGGCTCCGGATCTGACCGAGGTCGCCTCGCTGGCTGACCTGAGGGAGGCGGAACCTGACGGGGAAACCATTTATGTAATGGATAGCGAAGCGGTCGTCAGCTGGCGACTGGCCCCGGAAAAAAAATACTTTTTGCAGGACGAAACAGCCGGGGTGGTGCTATGGGATAAATACGGAATCATTGAAAAAGACTATGTATGGGGTGATGGCATCAGTGGTATTCGCGGGCGATTGGTCGAGTCGGATCACATGCTTTACTGGTTGCCGTCGGAATGCCCCGGGGAGGTTTCTTCACACGGGCAGGATCCGGAGCCTTTGCGGTTGTCTGTTCAGGAACTGGCAGAATCCGGAACAGATTATCAGTCGCGTCTGATAGAATTGCAGGATGTATATTTCTCCCATAAAGGAGCTGTATTTGCCGAAGGAGAATGTTATGTGTTGTCTGATGGGGAGGCGGAGATTGATTTTTGTGTCGTTTTCCCGGGGGTTGATTACATCGGAACACCCATCCCTGAAGGGGATCTGAGAATCACCGGCCTGGTGACCAGTGGAGAGAATGGTCCTATCTTTTCTGCCCGGTGCCTCGAAGATATCCGTATCAGCGACAGCCCCATGGCATTTGCTGTTGTTTTTACTGTGGTGGATGACAGCGAGACCCTGAAAAAGGTCCAGATGGCCGGAGACATGACCAACTGGGATTTTGTATCCATGCTGGAAAACCCGGCGCACAACTGGTCGGTGACCCTCAATATTCCACCCGGTTCCTATGCCTGGAATGCTGCAGGCAATGACGGATCGGGTTCTTCCTTCTGGATGATGCCCGATTCGCATCTCAATGTGACGGTTGATCAGGATGGTGGTACTACCGGGGATAACAGCTATGTTTACATGGTTGTGGGAGAGTCCGAAATCGATTTGTCCGTGGTGAAGGTTTACCCCAACCCGGCAGGGACGCATTTGTTTGTGGAGTCCGCGGCACCCATTCAGCAGATCCGTGTGATGAATACTTCCAATCAGGTGGTTTATACCAACAATCAGGTAAACAGCGATGTGTATGAACTGAATGTCGGGCGTTTTGCTCCCGGGATGTATATGATACAGGTGGAAACCGTTTCCGGAATGGCTATGGAAAAAGTACAGGTTAGATGACCTGGGTGCATCTTGCGGCCCGGCTCTATGCGGTGCCTGCAAAAATGGACATCACTTGACCATGTGTTTTTTGCTGATCCGGACACGTTCCTCTTCCGTGCTGTTTTGCAATGGTACCAGGCTGAAACTGTATCTGTACTCCCGGTCTGGAAGCAATCTGTAGGCCTCCAGGGGCAGGGCTCCCCAACTGTTGACCCCGGCCACACCCCGTTGGCCGTAGTCGATGTTCCAGCGCACAAGATCCCGCTGCCCGACGAAAGCGATGTTTTTCTGCTCCAGCCTTACAGGGCCGTAATCATAGGCTTCCCGGGCGTCCAGGTCGGAGGTGAGATAGGGCATGGCTGTCATTTCCAGTCCATCATCCGGTCCGTTGTTCCTGTGTGAAACAAACATCAGTCCGTTGCCATTGCTGTCGGTAAGCGCTCCCCAGTGGACATCTGTTTTGTTTCCGTTTTCCTGCGGACGGATATAGGGCACCAGTTGTTCGCCGGCTGTACTTTGATACAGGCCGGTAAAGGCGCCCGCGTTCCGGTCGCGATAGTTTTCAAATGGTCCCCTTCCAAACCAGTTAAGCTGATCATATTCGCGGGGAAGTTGCAGGCTGAGACCGACCCGCGGAATGTCCGGGGCATTGTCATCAGCCGGTGTCAGAATTTTCTCCACATCCATACTGCCATCGGCAAATATGATATAGGTGAGCCGGGTGGAAGCGTTCACCTTTCCCAGGTCATAACTGCTTACCACCTTTATGCGGCTGTTGTCACCATCAGCTTCGAAGTCAAACCCGGTGAGCATATGCTCCAGGGTGGCCTTCTTCCAGTCTATGTTGTTTTCCTGCATCCTGCTGCCGAAATCATTGTCGGTGGGAGCACGCCAGTAATCTGGTGACGGGCCTTTCTGAAGGAGTTCCCTGCCATGATGCCGCCAGGATGTGATTTGTCCGGTCTCTGAGTCAAAGGTGATTGAAAAGTTGTCGTTATACAGCCGGAGAGAACCATCGGTTTCTTCCGTTGTGATGGTTTCACCGGAAGCTCTTTCGTGTGTTTCTTCCTCATACCATGGGAGTCGCAATTGTTCTGCCGCTACCGTGTGGTTTTCCATAAAAGACCATGCAGGCTCTTTTTGGTGGGCTTCCAGTTCCAGGAAATAGGTTGTATTGGGTTCTATCCTGATGTTTTCCGGCAGTTTAACCTCCACAACGCTGCTGCTGTGTGGAGGGATATCCAGTGTGTCCATGCTGACATGATGCAGTGTCTGCCCGTCTGCCCTGACGAAGATGTCGAAGGTATAGCCTCCAAGAGAGGTAAAATCGTAGCGGTTCTCAATGAGGAGCCGTGCGATCCCGTCCCTTTCCCTCAGCAGCGAAAAACGGATGGGCTGCTGAACATATTTGACTTCGCCGATGGCCGGCTGTGGCTCGCGGTCAGGAAAAACAATGCCATTGAGCAGGAAGTTCCCGTCGGTGGGCATATCTTCACCATGGTAACCACCGTATGCAAAAAACCGGTTACCTTCTTCGTCTGTTTCATACAGGCCCTGATCGACCCAGTCCCAGATGAAACCTCCCTGTAATTGGGGATGGCGGTAGATCTCCTCCCAGTATTCGGCAAAGTTTCCTGTGCTGTTGCCCATGGAGTGGGAGTACTCCGAAGGGATGAGTGGTCTTTCTGACCTGAACCCTCCAAACCAGTTCAAAAATGCAGGGTCGGGATACTGGGGTACGATGATGTCGGTGTTCCATTCCCATCCGAACACATAGCGGGAGTCGGTTTCCACCCGTTCATATTGTACAGGCCTTTTGGTGGCATCGGTCTCCTTCACGGCGTGGTAGCCTTCGTAAAAGTTGATCCCGTTTCCGGCTTCATTGCCCATGGACCATATGATTACCGAGGGGTGATTGCGTGTTCGCTTTACCATTCGTGTCAGCCGGTCAAGGTGGGCTTCCATCCAGTCGGGGTCTTTTGCCAGGGATTCCGGCCCGTAATACATTCCGTGGGATTCAATGTTGGCCTCATCCACCACGTACAGCCCATACTTGTCACACAATTCGTACCAGCGTTCAGGAAATGGGTAGTGGGCCAAACGAACGGCATTGAAATTGTTTTGCTTCAGAAGCCTGATGTCATCCTTCATGATTTCTTCGGTGAGGGCATGACCCAGTTCCGGGTTGTGTGTATGTATATTGACTCCTTTCAGCACCACGGGAACGCCGTTCACCAGCAGCTGTCCGCGTTCGGTTTCGGTGCTTCTGAACCCGATCTGCCTGCTGACCGACTCCAGGTGATTGTTCTGACCGTCTTTCAATGTCAGCACAAGGGTGTACAGGTAAGGATTTTCTGCACTCCATGCGTTCACAGATGGAATTTGCACCTCCGGGAAGCTGTGGGAGAAATTCCGGTGAACCTTTGCCTGGTCGAACTTTCCCGCGGCCACTTCATGGCCATCTTCATCTTCAATGCTGTATGAAACAGCGGCACCGGCCGGTTTCATTTGGTGGTTTTCCAGCATCACTTCCAGCTGGAAAAGACCGTCGGTGTAAGTTTCGTCCAGCACAGATACCACTTCAAAATCACGTATCCGAAGCATGGGTTGTGTGTACATATACACGCTGCGCTCGATCCCGCTGATGCGCCAGAAATCCTGGCATTCGAGGTAGGATCCGTCGCTCCAGCGGTAAACTTCAGCGGCCACCACATTTTGTTCTCCGGGTTGCAGGTGTTCTGTGATGTTAAACTCAGAGGGCAATTTGCTGCCCTGACTGTAACCCACCTTGTGGCCATTGACCCACAGGTAAAAGGCCGATTTTACTGATCCGAAGTGAATGAAAACTTCCTTCCCATCCCATGTGTCCGGGATCTCCACCTCTTTTCTGTATGATCCCACCGGATTATAGTCACGGGGTACCCGTGGCGGATCAGGCCCTTCATCAAGGTCAGTGATCAGGTTTCGGGGGTCTGCAAAGGCATAGGGATGGTTTACATAAATGGGGATGTCAAAGCCCTGAACTTCCCAGTTCCCGGGAACCTGTATCTCTTCCCAGTTTTCGGTGTCGTAACCGGGATCCTGAAAACCCGCGGGTCTTTGATCCGGATTGGAGGCAATATGGAACTTCCAGGTGCCGTCCATGCTCAGATGGCGGTGGGATTGCAAAGGGTCGTTTGCAATGGCCTTTTCCCTGCTCCCGAAGCTGAAAAATGCAGCCCGCCCGGGTTCTTTGTTGATTTCAAATACGGCAGGGTTTTCCCAGTCTGGTTTAACCTCTTCCGCATATTCAGACTCCATGCCAGAAGGGCTCTGGCTGTTAAAACGCGAAAAATCTGAGGATCGGATTTCAGAGCCTGGAATTTTGGACCCTGTGCTTTCGGAACCGGGGGTTGCAGCTTCTGTGCTTTCAGAGTCCGGGCTTTCAGGGCTCTGGGTTTCCGGGTTCTGGTTTTCGGGACAGGTTTTTTGGGAATCCCGGTGTACAATTCCGGACTCTGTTTCCCACGGTTGTTTTTGTGATGGACTGCCTGCAACCGTTACTCCATGGCATGGAGTTCCTCCCAATGCCATCAACAACGAAATAATAATGGTATAACCTGCAATTCTTTTCATCTTGCAATTTTTTTTGATCTCGTTATGGCCGGTGGGGGCTCAGGCATCACTTGGAAATCCCAGTAATTGCTCCCATGCCCATGCCGGTCTCAGGATTCACTTCGGATGCCAGATTGCTCCGGATCCTTGCGGGGCTCAGGCATCACTTCGGGATGCCAGTGATTGCTCCCAGGCCCGCCGGGCTCAGGAATCATTTCGGGATGCCAGTGATTGCTCCCAGGCCCATGCTGAGCGCAGCATATCATCGAGCCCGAATCGGGCCTTCCACCCCAGCTCCCGGTTGGCCTTTGCCGGGTCGGCCCACACTTTTTCAATGTCGCCGGCACGGCGATCGGTGATTTCATGCGTGACCCGTACCCCTGAAACTTTTTCAAAGGTTTTGATGATATCCAGGACACTGTACCCGGTGCCTGTACCAAGGTTAAATACCTCGAAAGCCTCCTTGTTCTTTTGCTCAAGCAGCCGGCTGATCGCTTTCAGATGGGCTTCCGCAAGATCCACCACATGAATGTAATCCCTGATCCCTGTACCGTCATGCGTGTCATAATCCTGTCCGAAGACTTTCAGGCTATCTCTTTTGCCTGCTGCGGTTTGTGTCAGATATGGTACCAGGTTGTTGGGGATTCCCACCGGAAGCTCCCCGATGCGGGCTGAGTGATGTGCACCGATGGGATTGAAATATCGCAGTGCAACGGCCTGCAGACTGTCTGCCTCTGCCTGGTCATGAATGATCTCTTCACACATCCTTTTGGTATTACCGTAGGGTGAGAATGCCTTCTTCAGCGGGGCATCCTCCGAAACCGGCAGCTGATCGGGCTGACCGTACACCGTGCAGGAAGAGGAAAAAACCAGATTATGACAGTTGGCCCGTTGCATGGCCTGCAGTAGGTTGATGGTTCCCGTGAGGTTGTTGTGGTAATATTTCAATGGATACGTTGAAGATTCATTGACCGACTTGTGTGCGGCAAAGTGAATCACCCCTGCAATATCAGGATGCTTGTCAAAAAAGGCATGAAGATCCTCGCTGTTGCACAGGTCAAGCTGGGTGAAACCGGGGATTTTCCCCGTGATTTCCGCAATGCGATCCATGACAGCTGCATCCGAATTGGAAAGGTTGTCAATGATATGCACCTCAAAGCCTGCTTCCTGCAGAACGATGCTCGTGTGTGATCCAATGTATCCGGCACCGCCGGTAACCAAAATTTTATTTGCCATATCCCATTATTATGTGATCCCTCCGGGATCAATGCAACAATGAATAACCAACAACCTCCTCGCCCGTTTCCCAAACCATCGACAGCTTTCCCTTTACACTGCCCATGCGAACCATTAACCAACAACTTCTTCGCCCCTTCCCCGACCCATCGGCAGCTTTCCCACCCCTCCGCCCATGCGAACCAACAACTGGAGTGGCGAAGCCACGACCAACCAACCACTCCGTGGCTCCGGCCACGGTTTACAGGCAACCCCCTCCATCCTCATCCCATGAGAACCATCAACCAAGGCGCGAAGCGCCGTTAACCAACAACCAACAACTGGAGTGGCGAAGCCACGACCAACCAACAACCAAGGCGCGAAGCGCCGTTAACCGGAGGCGCGACAGCGCCGACCAACCGGAGGGGGCGTCAGCCCCCGACTAACCGTCAGCGCTGCGCGCTGACTAACCGGAGAGGGCGATAGCCCTCGACTTAATCTTTTATCATCCCTTCCATCGACTTCTTCAATGCCCTGGCGTTCGACAGGAACTCATCCACGGTCATTTCTTTCAAAAAGAGCATACCATGGCTTGCCCGTACGTTCGGGTGTTGGTTCTGGTAAAAGTAATTTTTTCCAAGCAGAATCTGAAGGTCATTGAGCTGTTCTACCCAGATCTTCTGTGCAAGTTCGCTGAATTTGCCGTTGTGCTCATAGCTTGGGAAGGATGCATCAACCTGGCTCACATAACAGGAGCTGAACGCATCGTTCATGGCAGCCATGGCATCCAGTGAGATGGGGTATATGACGTTGGCTTCGGCCGGATTGAACCTGTACCACACATTTCTGTAGCCCCATATCCGCAGCCCCGAAAGATCCTTTTCTTTGCTCCACAGACGCACGGCCTCAGCGATTGCCTGCAGCACCTTGTAGTGGGTGTCAGGTCCGCTGCCTTCAGGATCGAAGGCGAGGCTCAGCACTGTCGGGTTGAGTTTTCTCAGCATCTCCAGTATGGGCTGCACATCCCTTTCCTGCTCCGGTTGTTCAGTAAAAATGTCACCCTTATAAAAGCCCAGGCGGGCGTGGCTCACATTCTTGACCTGTACTCCGTAATGGGCCCACACCAGCTCCTCCTCAAATTCGCGGATCATTCCTTTCAGACGCTGAATGTCCGGCGGGTTTTTCTCCCCGTCGTAGCTGTTCCTCAGCACCAGCAAGATCTCATTGATCACCTCTGCCAGATGGTCTTTGCTCTGTATTTCATAGATTTCCACCAGGGCGCGGACGATCCTGTGGCATACGCCTCTCCGCCGTTCTTTGTGATCTCCGGCAGCCACCCTGGTCAGGTAGTGATACACGTCCTTGTCGCTCTTGTATTTATAGCCATGCAGGAAAAAGTCCGGGTAATCCAGCATCTGGATCTGACCTTTCCAAAGGAACTCCTTGGTTTCCTCCAGGATTTCGATGACAAATTTATTTGTAACAGCGGTGAAACCCGAGGTGAAAACTGTGAAATGGAACTGATTGGAAGGCACCCTGATGTGGTTGGAAATATAAGGCAGGATGCCCAGCATGATGTCATCATGGTGGGGGCCGGTGTGCAGAAACACCTCGTTCTCTTCCTGCTGCATGCCCCGGTAGATTTTTTTCTCGATGCTTTCACACACAGCGTCTACTGTTTTCGCTCCAAGATCGGGTATCAGTTTGCAGTATTTATCCTCTTTCAGGTCTTCAATGGTCAGATGGTGTCCGTATTTGTCAAGCTTTTTGCACAGTTTGATCACGGCCAGCTCAGTCTTTTCATGGGGCCATGGTTCACTCTGGAAAAACCTGTTGACACTGTCGGAGAGCTTGGAAGCAGCTCCTTCGGTCAGGTAAAAACGGCTGTTTTTGAGTTTGTTCAGCACGGTGGCCGGATACAGGTTGTTGATGGTGTTTTCAATGGAGTTTCTTACCATTTTGGCCTTGGCCTCCCCGGCAGCGATAATGATGGCTACCCCGTCCGGATTGTACGTGATGGTTTCCAGACCGATGGTGATCACCAGCCGGTTTTTTGAAATCTCAATACCTCCGAGGTCTCCTGCCGCCACGGCCTGGGTCTCAAAGTTGGTTTCAGTCAGCCTGGTGGTGCTGAATATGTCTGACCCACGGACATTGAATGCAATATGACCGTCAGGACCAAGGCCGCCGAGGAAGAAACCGATCCCTCCCTTTTCGCGGATCTTCTGCTCAAACTGGCTGCACCAGTTGTCAATCATAAATAGTGATTGTTGTTGCAACTCTTCCATGCGTGAGTGGCATTCCCGGTAGCGCAGTGACGGATCCACCCTGTAATCAGGAAACACTTCCCGGAAGTGTTTGCCCTGGGCCAGCGGAATCTCATCGCAGTTGATCAGCAAAGCATTGTCCGGGTTCAGGCCGAAGCCGTCAATGTAATAATTCATCACATAATGATAAAAGCTGTTTTTCTGGCTTGACGGGATGGGATAGAACTCATCAATCTGTACAAAATTGAGATCTTTCAGTGAGGGCCGCTCTTTGATTGTCAACCCGTATTTTTCCCTGATTTCCCTGCCGTTTTGGTTGTCCCAGTTTTCGAGCAGGTATTGTGTCCATTTGATGAAAAATTCCGGCGTTTTTCCTGTGGGGAGGCTGATTACCCCGTTCGGATTCTCCGACACCCATTCAAGAAAACGCAGTGAAGTCAACAGCCCCAGTTTCGGGAAGTTGTCGACACATACGTAGGGGATGTTGGCAGACATTTTATCAATGCCTGACTCTTTTACAAAGGCTTTTTCAACCGTAGATTCAAAAAAGCGGTCTGCAATATGTGTAGAATGATCTTGGGTCATGGCTGATAATGACTTTAAAATGGTGAATTAAATATATAAGGTTGCCTATTTCGATTTCCTGAAATAGGTGACTTTGTCGATTTCCTGATAGGCCCCCCGGGTGAAGTCGGGGATCTGAACAGGCATGCTGAAATTGTCTGTGGATTTTTCCGAAAGTTCTATGATGGAAGACCACTCGGCTGCATCGTACACATCCTGATCCAGCGGGAGTCCGTGGCGCAGGCAATAGATCAGCCGGTAGTCCATGATGAAGTCCTGGCCGTCATTTTTGGCAATCTCATTGATTTTGAATCCCAGTTGCTCAATCTTCGGATTGAGCTCTTTTCTGATGGGATGGACATAATCACTTCGCAGCTTTTCCAGGGCCTTATCTTCCAGTGGTTCCATTCCGTCGGGCGCAAGGCTGATGATCGTTTTGGGCCACTTTTGCGCAAAT
>PWIY01000310.1 GCA_003560215.1 Bacteroidales bacterium
AGTTCTTCTTCCGGGAACGACGGATTCATAAGAATATCCGCCATGAGCTCCAGCAGTGTTTCCTGATGCCGCGTAAGTGACGAGGCAAACATGCCGGTGGATGAAGTTGACAGGCTGGCACCGATAAAATCAATGGTTTCGTCAATCTCCTTTTTGGTGCGGTTGGTTGTTCCTTCCCGCAGCAGAGATCCTGCCAGGCTTACATAACCTTTGGCTTCTCCCTCAAGCACAGGGTCGATGTCCAGGCTGAGCTGGAAGGAAACCACCGGTACCTGGCGGTTTTCCACCACAATCACAGTCATCCCGTTGTCCATTTCAAAAGATTCAAACTCTCCGATCTGAATAACAGGTGCCGGACCCGGCTCAGGTGGCTGACTGCGGTCAACCTGCGCATCGGCTGAATAGAAGGTAAAAATGCTTATTATGAATGATATCAATAGCTTTCTCATAACTCAGTTTTTTTCTGTTAGCGATCGGGTGATTATTGTTGTTCGGGAAGGTAATACAAAACAACCCTGTTGTTTTCGCGCAGGTATTTGCGGGCAGCTTCCCTGATGTCTTCCCTGGACACGGCCATATATTTGTCTATTTCCGTGTTGATCAGGCCGGCATCATTGTGGATCAGGTGGTAGTTGGCCAGGTTGGTCGCCCTGCTTGAAATGGTGGTATTGTTGTTGACCATACGGCTTTCTACCTGGTTGCGGAGTTTCTGCATTTCGTCTTCAGATATCAGTTCTTCACGTACCCGCCGCAGCTCTTCATTGATCGTGGTCTCCAGTACCTGCGGGTCGGTGCCGATGTTGGGGATGGCCAGCACAATGGTGAGGCCGGGATCTTCCAGCCCCAGTGGCATGGCCTGCACCTGCATGGCTGTCTGGTCTTCCACCACGAGCCGCCTGTAGAGCCTGCTGCTTTGACCCTGCGACAGCAATGTGCCGAGCATTGACACAGCATAATAATCATCTGTACCCATGGCCGGGATATGATAGGCCTGGATCAGTGCCGGGAGTTGAATGTTGTCATATACTGTGTCACGAACCTCCGTCATTCTTTCAGGTTCCTGCACATCAGGGCGCCGGATCTCTTCTTCTCCACTCGGGATGTCTCCGAAATATTTTTCCACCAGCTCTTTCGTTTCATCCACGTCGATATCTCCCGATACCACAAGAACCGCATTCTCCGGGACATAGAACATGTCGTGGAAAGAGGTGATGTCATCATAGGTGGCATTGCGTATGTGTTCATCCTTGCCAAGCACATCGGTTTGGTACGGATGTACCGTGTAGGCCCGCTTGATGGTTTCGGTGAGTACCCGTCCGTAAGGCTGGTTGTCGCGGGTTTGTTTCATCTCTTCTGTAACCACATCCTTTTGTGTGGCGATCCCGATTGAATCAATCACCGGGTGAAGCAGCCGTTCAGATTCCAGCCACAGCCCCAGTTCCAGCTGATTGGAAGGCAGCAGCACGAAATAATTGGTGACATCGAAACTTGTGAAGGCATTCAGCGAGCCTCCCGCCTGTTCAACAATTTCGGCAAATTCGCCCCGTCCGATGTTTTCTGAACCCTCGAACATCAGGTGCTCAAAAAAGTGTGCAAAACCGGTGCGCTCGGGGTGTTCATTTTTTGCTCCCACATGGTACATGATGTTCACCACCACATTCGGAGTGGTGTTGTCTTCATGCAAAATCACATGCAGTCCGTTGTCCAGTGTGTATTCCGTAAAGGCAATCCGCTGCTCCGAGGCGTCTGCAGGCCCGGCCAGTAAAATACACACAGATACAATGAAAAGTTTTAGTGAAAACTTCATGTTCAGTAAATTTTGAGGTTTGAAAATATAATTAGACAAATTCGATTAAAGGCAGGAATATCCTGACAACAAAGGGAAACAAATGTACAAAAAAATGGTTCAGGACTGCTGCGATGATTTGCCCAATGTATGTTAAATATTGCAAATAAATGGTGAAACCGGTGTTGGTGCAACACCCGGCTTCAATAAAGAAGGTCAAGTCCCATTTCCTTTTGCAGGCGACGGATGTCAGGGTTTTTATCCATCAGCTTCTGAAGCTTGTCTTTGGGAAGGTATGCTTTCCGCCTTTTTTTGCTTTTGATGATCTCTGTCCGGATATCAATGGCGTAATTCTTCAGCTCCTTATGCAGAAAACTGAGCAGTGATTGTTTATTGTCATGAATCAGGTCTTCCTGGATGGTGTTGTCAAGCGGGAGGCTGACAATATTATCCGGCAATAATGCAGGCTCATGACTTGTCAGCGCCATATAAAGGGCCGGGCTTTCTTCCTTATGTAAAGCAGCAAGCTTGTTCCAGGCCTTCAAAAATGTTTCATCCGTAAAGCTGGTAACCGGCCTGTCTTTGGGGTCTCCGGATTTCGGAATGTCTTTTTGCCCGGTCTGCTTATCCTCATTGATTTTCAGGCTCAGCTTACTGATGGGGCTGCCCTTTTTCGGAGACCCGGCGGGTTGACCGGGTGTCCGGGGCCTGGCAGCCTGACCGGCAGAGGATTTCTTGTCCCGGCCTGGTTGGCTCAGGCTTGGTTGACTCAGGGTTGATTGGCTCAGGCTGGGTTCGCTCCGTGGTGCCGGCTCCGGGGTTG
>PWIY01000283.1 GCA_003560215.1 Bacteroidales bacterium
CAATCTGGTGGCTGATGAACTGGCCCTTCGTATGGAAGGGATTGAAGGTGTGCGCGACATTGCCGTGAGCCGTGGACCGGAACGACCCGAGCTCCGTATTATTCCGGATCAGGAAAAGATGTCGGCATTTGGCCTCAATGCCAATACGGTTTCCCAGGCAATCAGGTACCGTGTGGAAGGAATGACAGCCAGCCTTTACCGCGAAGACGGGGATGAATACGATGTGGTGGTTCGCCATAAGGAGGAGTTCAGGCAGTCTGTGAGTCATGTGGAAAACATCGCCGTACCGAATCCTGCAGGGCAGATGGTAAGGGTGAAAGAATTTGCAGAGGTGAAGGAGTTTTTTGCTCCACCCAACATTGAGCGAAAAAACCGGATCCGTTACCTGACAGTATCCAGCGGACTGCATGAGCGTTCACTCGGGGATGTAACTGCTGATATTCAGGCAGAGCTTGATGAAATGGATCTTCCGGACGGCGTGTTTGTTGAGTTTGGCGGGCAGATCGAAGACCAGCAGGAAGCTTTTGCGGATCTCGGACTGTTGCTGATTTTAAGTATTTTCCTGGTTTATGTGGTCATGGCCGCCCAGTTTGAATCATTCCGGACACCGTTTATTATCATGATGGCAGTGCCTTTTGCATTTTCAGGTGTAATGATCGCATTGTTCCTGACCGGTACAGAATTGTCGGTGATCTCTCTCATCGGCGGAATCATTCTGGTTGGGATTGTGGTGAAGAACTCCATTGTACTGGTTGATTTTACCAACCTGATGTCGGCCCGTGGCCTGAGTGTGGTTCAGTCGGTGATCACTGCAGGGAAATCACGTTTGCGTCCTGTGCTGATGACCACCCTGACGACCCTGCTGGCCATGATCCCCATGGTGCTTTCGAGCGGAGAGGGTGCCGAGATATGGGCCCCCATGGCCATTGCCGTGATCGGCGGTCTCACGTTCTCCACCCTGGTGACGCTGGTCTTTGTGCCGGTGGTCTATGTCCTGTTTGGTGTGCAGAAGGTTAAAAAAGAAAAGAAACAAGTTGAACAGCAATTGTGATTCAAAAAACCAGGCTTATGAAAGCAGTATTTATTGTATATAACCAGGCATTGACAGAACGGGTGGCAGAACTACTTGACCGGGCAGGGGCCAGGGGTTTTACCCAATGGCAGGATGTGACGGGGAGGGGCTCTCAAAAGGGGGAGCCGCATATGGGAACCCATACCTGGCCGGCGCTGAACACCGCGGTACTGTCAGTGGTGGATGAACACATTGCGGACAAACTGTTCCGTGGTGTGGAAGAAATCAACAAGACCGCTGAGGAGCAGGGGATCAGGGCTTTCTCCTGGAATGTGGAAGCCACTGTGTAGGGTTCTGTGGCAGTTTACGCGGCTGGAAGAAAAACCGTCCCGGCATTGTCCGGGGCGGTTTTTTGCCAGTATGTGCGGGAAATTTTGGCGACGGAACCAGATCAAAACGTTAATTTTTATATATTGTGCTCCTGTAAAAACCATACTTGCCTTATTTATCCATCTACTAACCAATCCAAAAATCCCATGAAGAATTTGTTTTTTTGCTTGTTTATTGCAGGAATGCTGGTGGCTTCCGGCTGCTCTTCTGTGAGGCCGGCTGCCGAAGCCGATCCTGCTGCCTCACAAAACGCAGGGCCCTCTGATTATGAAAAGCTGGTGGCTGATCCCGATTTTCAGGAAGAGGGGTTATTTACCATTTACCAGAAAGACAATAAGTTGTATTATGAGATCCCGTTGACTGAACTGGATCGCGACATGCTCCTGGTAAGCCGTGCAGCCTCTGCACAGCTGGGAACCGGTTACGGCGGTCAACGCCTGAACAACCAGGTGGTCCGGTGGGAAAAATCACAGGACAAGATCCTGTTTCGCTCAATGATGTATAACATCACTGCCGACTCCACAAGCAATATTTTCCGTGGTGTGCAGGCTTCATCATTTGCACCCATTATCGGATCTTATGGCATTGAAGCTTATAACGAAGATTCCACGGCGGTGGTCATTGACGTAACAGCCCTCTATTCGGCAGATGTGCCGGAAATGAACCCCCGTCGCCGCTATCAGGCCAGAAGGCTGGACAACAACAGGAGTTTTGTTGAGCGTGCCAGGGCTTTCCCTGAAAACATTGAAGTGCAAAGCGTACTTACCTATGAGGCAGATCAAGTGCCGGGTGCCTGGAACCTGAATACCATTTCTGTGAAAATGAATCACTCCATGATGCGGCTTCCGGAAGAGCCCATGATGCCCCGCCTGCACGACAGCCGCGTCGGATATTTTTCCGTGAGCACGGTTGACTTCAGCGATGATGCCCACCGGGCGGAGAGGATGCGGATGATCAACCGCTGGAGGCTGGAAAAGCAGGATCCGGATGCAGAGATCTCTGACCCGGTAGAACCCATCACCTATTATGTGGACTATGCCACCCCGGAGTGGTTGGTCCCTTATGTGATGCAGGCAATCGAAGACTGGCAGCCTGCCTTTGAGCACGCCGGCTTCAGCAACGCCATCATTGCCAAACGGGCACCTACGCCCGAGGAGGATCCCGAATGGAGCCCCGAAGATATTCGTTACCCTACAA
>PWIY01000155.1 GCA_003560215.1 Bacteroidales bacterium
CAACCGCGTCGGCCGTCCACTGTTTACGGGCAGCCCCCACCATCCCACAGCCTCTGAGAACCAACAACCAACTAACCAACAACCGGAGTGGCGAAGCCCCGACAAACCAACAACCTTACTCGATGATCCTCAGCAGGTATTCCCCATACCCGCTGTTCATCAGTGGCTGTGCAATTTTTTCCAGCTGCCCGGCGTCTATATATCCTTTGCGGTATGCAACTTCCTCAATGCAACCGATTTTGAGGCCTTGCCGGCTTTCAATGACTTCCACGAACTGGGCCGCCTGAATCAGGGACTCAAAAGTTCCGGTGTCCAACCAGGCGGTTCCCCGGCTCATGATTCCAACCTGAAGCTTTCCCTCATCAAGGTAATGCCGGTTCACATCCGTGATCTCATATTCGCCCCTTGCTCCGGGTTTTATGTTTCTGGCCACATCCAATACACTGTTGTCATAAAAATACAGCCCTGGTACGGCATAGTTGGAACGCGGGCTCTCCGGCTTTTCCTCAATACTTATGGCCTGTTTTTTTTCATTGAACTCCACAACTCCATACCTGCCCGGGTTGGATACGTGATAGGCAAATACCACCCCTCCGTCAGGGTCGTTATGCTCCTGGAGCATGTCCCAGAGCCCGCTGCCGTAAAAGATATTGTCGCCCAGTATCAGGGCAACTTTTTCATTACCCACAAATGATTCCCCAATGGTGAATGCCTGCGCCAGTCCCTTGGGCTGCTGCTGCACGGCATAGGAGAAGCTGCAGCCGATGCGGCTGCCGTCTCCCAGCAAACGCTCAAAATGGGGAAGGTCTTCGGGCGTGGAAATGATCAGAATGTCGCGGATGCCCGCCATCATCAGTACCGAAAGCGGGTAATAGATCATGGGTTTGTCATAGACCGGCATAAGCTGTTTGCTCATGGCCAATGTGATGGGATAAAGTCGCGTGCCTGATCCGCCCGCCAGAATGATGCCTTTCATGGGTGAAGGTTTGATTGATATGTATCAGACCAAAATTAGGAAAATATTTTGTTTTCGGCGCTTCGCGCCTCTGGTTAGTCGGGGCTAACGCCCCTCTGGTTAGTCGGCGCTTCGCGCCTTGGTTGTTGGTTCTCATGGGCTAAGTGCTGGAAATGCTGCCCATGGTCGGGTAAACGGGCGAGCTGGTTGTTGGTTGGCGGGTGCTGCGCACCCTGTTAGTAACGTGTGATCCCTTCGGGATCCAACAACCAACAACCTGTCTGGCCGTTTACCAAACCATCGTCATCTTCCCCAACCCATGGCCCATGAGAACCAACAACCGCCCGGGCCATTTACCTGGCCATCGTCATCTTCCCCAACCCATGGCCCATGAGAACCAACTAACCAACAACCAACTAACCTACAACCGGAGAGTGCGGAGCACTCGACAAACCAACAACCAGTAGCCCCAGATTTCCCAAAAAATTCCCGTATCTTTGCAGATTGGTTTTTTGGGAGGAGTTTAATGCAGGATACTGATATTAAAACATATAGCGAAAATCTGGAGGTTTACGGAGCCCGTGAGCACAACCTGAAAGACATTGACGTGCTGATCCCCCGTCATAAGCTTACGGTCATTACCGGGTTGAGTGGAAGCGGAAAGTCATCCCTGGCCTTCGATACCATATATGCCGAAGGGCAGCGGCGATACATTGAAACATTTTCCGCGTATGCCAGGCAGTTTCTCGGAGCCCTGGAAAGACCAGATGTGGATAAGATCACAGGCCTTAGCCCTGTGATCAGCATCGAGCAAAAGTCTTCCGGACGCAATCCGCGGTCTACGGTCGGAACCATTACCGAAATCTATGATTTTCTGAGATTGCTTTTTGCCCGGGCCGGTGAAGCCCGTTCCTGGATGACAGGAGACAAAATGGTGAAATACACCGAGGAACAGATCCGTGACCTGCTGGTTGAACGCTTCAGCGGCAAACGGGTGCTGCTGCTGGCACCATTGGTGAAAGGCCGCAAAGGCCATTACCGGGAATTGTTCGAGCAGGTTCGCAAGCAGGGGTTTCTGCGGGTTCGCATCGACGGGAATATCCGGGAGCTGGCTCCTCACATGAAGCTTGACCGTTACAAGGTGCACGACATTGAAACGGTGGTTGACAAAGTCATTGTAGACCCGGCACGCAGCAAACAACTGGCCGCTTCCCTGCAAACTGCCATGAAATACGGAAAAGGGATGGTCATGGTGGTGGATGAGGAAGACGGCAGCGTACACCATTTCAGCAGGAACCTCATGTGTCCGCAATCCGGAATTGCCTATAAAGATCCGGAACCCAATACGTTTTCCTTCAATTCGCCCTACGGGGCATGCAAGGAGTGCAACGGGCTGGGGAACGTCAGTGAAATGGATGTGTCCAAAATCATTCCGGATCCGTCCCTGTCGATCAACCGGGGAGGCATTGCTCCGGTGGCAAAGTCAAAGAATGCATGGATCACCGGTCAGCTGGAGGCGATCGGGCTTAAGTATGGGTTTGACCTGGATACCCCGCTGAAAAAGCTGAGTGATGAAGCCATTCACACCATTTTATACGGGTCGGACGAAGTGTTCCGGGTCAAGCATGAAAGATTGGGGGTGA
>PWIY01000163.1 GCA_003560215.1 Bacteroidales bacterium
AATGACAGAAATCCCGTTACCTGCCAGAATCCCGAGAACTATCCCCACGACTCCGCCTATCTGGCAGATCAAGATGGCCTCTGAAAGGAATTGTTGTTTGATGACGGTTCTGGTGGCCCCAAGCGCCTTGCGGATACCGATCTCCTGGGTTCTTTCGGTCACCGAAACAAGCATAATATTCATCAGGCCGATTGCTGCCCCGGCAAGGGTGATCAGCCCGATAATCGTGGCAGCCAGCGTTACAAAACTGATATTTTCAATCAGGCCCTGGGCAATATTGTCACTTTTGTTGATGTCAAAACTATCGGGCTCGCCAAAACGCGCTCCCCTGATAACCCTGAACAAACCGGTAGCTTCATCAATGGCCTCGTCAAGCAACTCTATGTCATAGGTGCTCACATTGATGGTATAATTCATATTTGGCCGGGAAAAATGCTGCCGCACCGTCATATACGGCATCACCACATTCAGGTCTTCCGAAAACCCGAACCCTGTTCCTTTCTGTTCCAGTACGCCGATTACCTGGTAAGGCATATTGGCAACGGAAACAAATGCCCCAAGGGGGTCAGCATCTCCGGGAAACAGGGTGTTTGCCACATCATGCCCGAGTAAAACCACATTGGCGCCATACTGCAACTCGGTGGGTGAGAAATTGCGACCCTGTGCCAGATCAGCACCTGCAGTAATAAGATAATTGTCATCACTTCCAATCACACGAATATTCGGATTGGTCTCTTCCGAACGATAGCGGGCGGTGGCAGAACCTGTGCCAGTTACGCGCAATGATACCCAGGCAGGAAAATCAAACTCCTGCTTAAAGGCGACCGCTTCGTTATAATTGATCCGCGGATATACCTGCCTGGCTCCTCCACCCATCTGCACCTGCATGCTCCTGTTCTGGATTGAAAAACTATTGGCACCAAGGCGGGCGAAATTCTCCGTGATGGAAAGCTGAATGGAGTCGATGGCTGTCAGAATGCCGACCAGAGCCATGATCCCGATGGCGATGATCATTACGGTGAGCAGGGCACGCAACAGGTGCGCCCGGATCGACTCCAGGGCCACCCGGATGTTTTCAATGACAACAATGGTAAGATGTTTCATCACCAAAACCCCATATTAAAGCTTGCTGCCAAACGCAAGATCGCCTGCATCCCCCAGTCCGGGAACGATATAGGCCCTTGCAGTCAATTCATCATCAACGGCTCCGAGCCAGAGCGTATAATCATCATTGGGCATGTTTTTTCGCACATACTCAACGCCCTGGTTGCTGGCCAGAATGGAAACGATGTGGGTATGTGAGGGCTGCCCCTTGCCAATCAGTCCTTTGTAACTCAACACCATGGATGCGCCGGTTGCCAGCATCGGGTCGCTGATGATCAGCACTTTCCCGGCCAATGAAGGCCCGGAAACATACTCAACCTGGATGTCAAAACGGCCGTCTTTCCGATGCTTGCGATATGCAGAAATAAAGGCATTCTCCGCATTGTCGTAGAGGTTGAGCAACCCCTGATGCATGGGAAGACCCGCCCTCAGAATCGTGGCAATGACAGGTTGCTCTGAAAGTACCTCACAGGAAGCCACCCCCAGGCTTGTGATTACTTCTTTCTTTTTATATTCCAGTTTCTTGCTGATCTCATAGGCAAAAATTTCACCCGCGCGCTCCATATTTTTCCGGAAGCGCAGGCTGTCCTTCTGAATTTCAGCGTCTCTCATCTCAGCAATATACTGGCTCAGCAGGGAAGAAGTATCTCCCAAAACTCGGATTCTAGGCATTTTTATGTAGTTTACAACGGTTTTTTAACCAGCGGTAGCCATCCAGAACAGGTTCTGCAGGGAATGGCATGTTGTTCATAATGATACGCAAAAATACACATTCTTCTGATCCGAACCCACGATAAAAACGGGCCAACCCCGGATCAGCCGAACCTTCAAAGTCGAGCACCAGCTCTTTGCCGGCGTTTTCCCTGATGAAACGGTCAATGATAAGGCTCATGGCTCCGTTGCTCCTTGCCTCGGGGGTACTCCCGGAAAAAAGCAACACCACTTTTTGATGACTCCTGAAGAACACGATCCCTGCACAGAGTTCGTTTGTCGGGGAATATGCAAACCGCAGGGTGACCATTCCTTTGTGCATACCGGCATAAATCAGATGTTTAAGCACACGGTAATCCTTTTCTGAAAAAGGCACGCCCCGCCTGCCTCTGTTCTGCCGGAAAATGCGGATGATATCTTCGGGACGGCCTGCACCGGTAACATACACTTCCTTTGCCAGGGCTTTTTTGATATTGCGCCGAAGATTTGAAGAATATCCTGCCTGAAGCCGCTCATAGGGCGCAATCAAATCCAGTTCATGAGTTATTCCTTTCCCTCCGATTAAAGGATGCCTGTCTGACAAGTGGTTGAAAGTGTTCAGGTTGAAATCGGCATATTTGAACCTCTCAGGAACTGCCTTCAGAAACTGCCCGGTTACACGCTCATTCAGCCGGCCGGTGCTGAAAACCCCAAGTTGCTGCACAAAGAATGGCTGATAGATATAATTTATCCAGGCTTTCCTGCGGAAAGGAAGGGGCATGACTGCACGGTAATCATCTTCAACCAGTGCATCCCAGCTGTCTGCCGTCATATCAAGGTACCAGGCGTATGCATAGAACATTCCGTTCACAGAGTGGTCAATGCAATCATCCCACCTGTTAAAATCGATGTTATTGTGCCTGATGTAACGGATCATAATTGCTTTTATGTTTCAGAGATGCAAGGCGATACATTTCTTCATATACTTTGTCCCATCCCTGCCAGTCATCCCGCCCGGACAAAGAATCGTTGTGCCACAAGCTGACAAACATCCCTCCCACCTGCACTGTTTCATCAAGCAGCTTTTTTATGACCTCAAGTGCCTGGCCGGGGGTCAGTTGCAAATAGTCACGGAGGGTCCCGTCCATTACGGCAAACGGAACGATGATCAGCGGGGTGACACTTTCAGTTTCCAGATCATAAAACGGGTAGGGGGTACAGATACTTGCCCTGAACCCGGGCTGGCCGGCATACCCCATGGTAAAATCATGGGTGATGTTGTTGCGGAGCAAACGCTGGTAGGTGGACGGGAAATCCACCTTCAGGTAATGCTGCCTGCTGCAGCATATTTCCTGTTGCAAAATATCTTCAAGCCTTGCAATTTCCCGCTCCAGCAATGAACCATCTTTGGCGGAAGCCACACTCGGATGAATTCCTGTACGGGCATAATCATTGATTTTCTTCACCAGTGAGAAAAAGGCACCTGAATAAAACGGAACATTTTTGTCATAGGGGCCGTAATCACCGCAAAGAAAAAAATACACCGCCCTGATCCCGCTTTGTTTGTAAAGCTCCACTTGCCGGTCATAGGTGTCAAAAGGGTCTTTCTCCTTTTTGGCGAGTACACGAAAACGCTGGAAAACAGAGGGAAAATCCAATTTGAATACCGAGCGCAATGTACCCAGGAAGGTTCGCATAATGCCCCTGCCTCTGTAGGCGTAGGCCACATCAATGTCGTAGGTGGGCAGGAAAGTGAAAGAGGGGTCAGAAAAACCGTAGGCAGGATACAGTTCCTGCAATCTTTCCTTAAGCAGCAATGCATAATGGTTCACCACAGGCTTGTCCAGAAAGTTATGCCTGTAGGCAAAAGAAGCAGTGGGGTCAAAGCGCCAGTGAAGATCTTTTTTGTGCGGGAGGTATTCCTCATACCGGCTTACCAGGTAAAACACGGCAGCAAACAGGTCAAATTCAAGCCCATGCTCCTCCCGGTCAGCCTGAGCCGGAAATAACAAAGGCAAACCATTGCCGCGACGAACTTCCGGGACAAAATAATGCACCCCCCTTTCGGACAAAAACCCATGGGCGGGGATATGCAGGCCTTCCATGCCTCCCGCTTCCCGGCTGTATATGATCTTCGGCCCTTTATGTGCATCAGCAACTGCCGGGTCATCGGTAAGCTGCCAGTTACTGGCCAGCAAACGACCCATGACCAGCCGGGTCACATACTGGATTCTGCTTGTTATCCGGGGACAAAAAACCACAATCATGGGCACTGCATTTAATATCTGAAAGTAAAGGTAAAGGTAAATTTACACATACCCCGGAAATTCTGTGCTGTCTTTATGACACTGTACCTTACAGATTACACAGTACCTTACAGAAGCCCCTCGTCGGCAAAGCTGAAGTACTTTTCGTGGGCAACGATCAGGTGATCAAGGACCGGCAGATCCAGAAAGTTTCCGGCTTCCTTGCATTGACGGGTAATACGCTGATCGTTCGCACTGGGCTTCAACTGACCGCTGGGATGATTATGGCAAAGGATAAGCCCGCTTGCATTGTTTTCCAGCGCAAGCCTGAAAATTTTCTTCGGATCAGCCACCGTACCTGCCACGCTCCCTTCGCTGACACAGATGGTACGCTGCACCCTGTTCCCGCGGTTCAGTACCAGAATCCAGAACTCCTCGCAAGACAGATCAGCAACCATCGGGTGCATGATCTCGAATACATCCCGGCTGCAAGTGATCCGTGTTTTGGCAAGCCCCTCGGCCAGGCGCCGTCGTCTTCCCAGTTCCATCACAGCAATGATATTGCTGGCTTTGGCTTCACCGATCCCCCGGAAACGCAGCAAATCAGGCACCTCAAGTTTGCCCAGTTCAGCCAGGTTATTGGAAACGCTTCCTAGAATTGTTTTTGACAACTCCACGGCAGATAAACGGGCCGTGCCGGATCCAATGACAATGGCAAGCAGTTCGGCATCTGAAAGGGCTTTTCTGCTTTTGGTCAGTAGTTTTTCCCTGGGACGGTCGTCCTCTGCCCAGCTTTTGATCCCGGCAAGGGCCACAGGCGGATAAAAGGGTTTGTTTTCAGGTTGCATGGGGCATGTTTTAAGACAGCCCGAATATAGAAAGCAATCCTGCATAAAAAAAGGACCCTTCCGGCGAAAGGTCCTTTTTGTAGCCCGTAGGGGATTCGAACCCCTGTTACCAGGATGAAAACCTGGCGTCCTAACCCCTAGACGAACGGGCCGTTGGCGTGGCAAAAATAAATGTTTTCTGTAAATTCACAAATTTCGCCACCGGAATATTTACTGAAGGTTGTTCACATGACGCGTCAACTTGCCCTTCAGGTTGGCTGCTTTGTTCTTGTGGATCACAGATTTCTTTGCCAGACGATCGATCATGGAGATTACCTTTGGCAGGCTCTTTTCGGCCTCAGCCTTATTCTCCATGCCGCGGATCTTTTTCACCGCTGTGCGGGTACTCTTGGCATAATACCTGTTCCTCAGCCTTTTTGCATTGTCGGAACGAACTCTTTTCTTCGCTGATTTATGGTTTGCCATACTGCCTCGTTAAAATGATTTCTTTGTTAACTCTTTTGTAGCCCGTAGGGGATTCGAACCCCTGTTACCAGGATGAAAACCTGGCGTCCTAACCCCTAGACGAACGGGCCATGTTTAAGCTGTTGACTTTTCCCGGGCGTATGTCCCGTTGAAAAGGAGTGCAAATTTATAACTATTTTCCAAATCAGCAAAATTGTTGTAAATATTTTCCTGATCATCCTTACCGTGAAATCAGCCGGGAAAATACCCATTGCAAAAACAGTTAAACCCTTTAATACAAGCCGGTATTCTTCAGAAAATCAAACCAAAAACCAAAAATTTAAACTTTTTCAATCTCTAATGCGTACAAACTGTATTGTTTGATTGTTTTTTATATATTTGTAGCGTGCAAAACCGGCTACAATCATTCTAACCCATTAAAAGATTAACCAATACAAAACAAGCACTTATGAAAAACTTTAACTTTAAGCTTTTGGCTGTAGTTTTGATTACAGCAGGACTCTTCGCCAGCTGCGGACTGAACCGGATGGCAAGGAACTATGACGAAGGGGTTCGTTATACCCCCGAAACCAATCCCCTGGAAAACCACGGCGGGCAGGTTGCCGCCAATATCGACGGACGGGTTGGCGAAGGCTACTTTCACCGCAATGCCGTGGTGGAAATCACCCCGGTGCTGAAATTTCAGGACACTGAAAAGGAGCTGGAAACCGTTACGCTGCGCGGCAGCAGAACAACCACCTCAGGAACCATGGTCAACCGTGACCGTACCACCAATTTCGACATGAATAATGTGGTGGATTACAATCCTGATATGCTTAATTCGGAACTGTATGTCCGTGCCACGCTTTATCGCGAAGGTCGCGAAGACAGGGCCAGGGAACTTCCCGAGCGAAAAGTTGCGGACGGCATCATCATGACGGCCCAAAGGATTAAAAAAGACCACAAAGGGTCACTCGCACCCCATGAGTATGAGGAGGAAGTAATTATCTCCCAGTCGGCAAACATCTATTACGCTTATATGCGTCATAACCTGAACTGGCGTCTTGACCTCAACCGCGCCGATGAGGCTCAGCAGAAAATTGAAGACCTCAAGGAGTTCATTCAGAGAGGTTGGGAACTTAAAGCTGTCGACGTGGATGCGTGGGCTTCTCCTGAAGGTGAAGTTGCCTTTAACCTGGAGTTGTCAGAAAATCGTGCAGAAACCGGAGAAGATTACATCACCGGCCTTTTTGAAGATAAGGAAGTGGAAATGCCCGAACTCAGGGTTGAAGCCAAAGGTGAAGACTTTGACGGCTTTATGGTCAAACTGGAAGCCTCAGACCTTCCTGACAAGCAGGCCATTGCCAACGTAATCAATTCCCAGATCGCTCCTGCAGAGCGCGAAAGAAGGATCAAGGACATGACGCTCATTTATGAAGAAATCGAAAAATTACTCGAACCCCTGCGTCGTGCTGAGATCACTGTACATGCTTATGAACCCAAGCTGACACACGAAGAAATTTCAGGCCTCGCCCTGAGCGATCCTTCACAGCTTGATGAGAAGGAACTTCTTTTTGCCGCCACGCTCACTGACAACCCGCAGACCCAGCTGGCCATTTACCGCTCAGCACAAGAGCTTTTCCCGAGAAGCTACAAAGGTTTTAACAACGCTGCCGTGATCCTGCTCGAGCAGGGTGATGCAGAACAAGCCGCTGAATACCTGGAAAGAGCCAATCAGCTCGCCCCGGGCAACGGCCACGTTCAGAATAACATGGGCATCGTTGCCGCCTGGGAGTATGACGATGAAAACGCCATGTCGATGTTTGAAGCAGCCAAAGCCCAAGGCGTTGATGCTGACTACAACATCGGGGTAACCCAAATCAGAAAAGGTGATTACCAGGCTGCCCTGAATTCATTCTCCGGATATACCTGCAAGTTTAATGTGGCTTTGGCACAACTGATGGCAGGCAATGAAACCGAGGCTGTCAATACCCTGAACTGCGCTGAAGAATGCGCCCAGGTTGCTTACCTGAAAGCAGTTATTGCAGCTAGAAACAATGATGCAACGGCACTTTATGACAATCTGCGCCGTTCTCTGGAACTCAATCCTGACATGGCACAAATTGCCGTCAATGACCTTGAGTTCCTGGACTTCTTCGGACAGAGTGAATTCCAGAGCATCGTCCTTTAATTGCAGTTTGTTACATTCAGATAAAAAAACGCCCTGGCATCAACCAGGGCGTTTTTTTGTTTTCAGGGCAGCAGCCTCACAGAGCTCAAACCCACGGGATAATCCCGGTCAATGGCATTCAGCACCATCTCCAAATGGGATGGATAGGCCACAAAATCAATGGCATTCACGTCAAGCACCAGGGTTCTCAATCCGGGCTGTTGCTTCAGATAATTGAAATAGCTGTCCTGGATCTTTTCCAGGTATTCGTCCGGAATCTCCTGTTCATAGGAGCGACCCCTGGATCGTATGTTCTGCTGCAACCTTCCCACAGATACATACAGGTGCACCAGCAGGTCAGGCCGCGGAACATTGGCATTCATGATGTTAAACAATGTCATAAACAGTTGGTACTCATCCTCCCCCAGTGTCTTTCGGGCAAAGATCAGTGACTTGTTCAGGAAGTAATCTGAAATGGTAAAATCGGAAAAAAGATCCTGGTTTGACAACTCCTTTTGCAACTGCTTATACCTGTCGGCAAGAAAAGACAACTCCAGGGGAAAGGCATATTTTTCCTGATCCTTGTAAAATTTTTCCAGAAAAGGGTTCTCCTCAAACTGCTCAAGGATCAGCTTTCCGTTATACAGGGACGAAATTTTAGAGGCAAGGGTGGTTTTGCCGGCCCCGATATTCCCTTCGATTGCAATGAAATTATACCGCATTTCAATATGGATTAAATGACAGGGCTAACCGGTATCCGACCGGCCGCTTATTTTGGTTACAACAGAGCTGTCGCTGCATTTTTCAAGCAACTCACTGACCGAAAGCTTCAACCGGGGGTGTCGCAACCCGGGATCAATCTCACACAGGGGCACCAGGGTAAATCGCCGCAGATGCAACCGCGGGTGCGGGATTGTCAGCTCAGGAGAGTCTGTCACAAGATCGTTGTAAAAAAGAATGTCAATGTCAATGATCCTCGACATGATTTTCCCGCGCTGCCTTTCCCTGCCCAGCTTCCTTTCAATGGCCTGCAGGTTACGAAGCAATTCCCCGGGCAACATCGGGGTTTTCGCCATAATGGCCTGATTGATAAAATCCGGCTCACCGGGATCCATCCCCCAGGGTTTACTTTTATAGAGTGCACTCTCCCTCACAACATGTATTCCGGCCTCTTCCATCATGGATGATGCCAATTGAAAGTTTTGCCGAACTTCCCCCAGGTTGCCGCCAAGTAACAGATATACCCTGTTCATGCTTTTACGGTATGAGTCCGGACAAAATTGAACAAAAAAAACGGCTTATCAAAAAAAAGGTTCAGGCAACCAACCTTTCAATGCATTTATATTATTGCTATCTTTAACCAGTAAAGTATTTTATGCAAATCTCCAATTACCTTCACTTAAATTCCATGGGCCATGAAACAGTTCTTTAAATTTATGTTCGCCTCAATGCTGGGGTTTTTTCTTACATTCGTGATCATCCTGTTTTTGATGATCGGGGTGATCGCTTCCATTGCCACCTTTTCTTCCAAAGATGATGCACCGGTTCAGTCCGGATCAGTATTGCGCCTGTCACTAAGCTCGGAGCTTTCAGACAGGGAAGGCCAGAATCCCTTTGAAGCCTTCGATTTCATGAGCATGTCTTTCAGGAGATCGACCGGACTCAATGAGCTGCTCGACAATATTGAAAAAGCAAAAGAAGATGAAAATATTGAGGGGATTTTTCTGGATCTTACCATTGTACCCTCAGGGTGGAGCAGTATTCTGGAAGTAAGGAATGCACTCAAGGATTTCCGTGAATCAGGAAAGTTTGTCATCAGCTACGGTGAAGCATACATGCAGTCGGCCTACTACCTGGGGTCCGTTGCTGACGAAATGTACCTTCACCCCGAAGGCGCCATTGATTTCAGGGGCATCAATTCTGAACTCGTATTTTTGAAAAACATGCTTGACAAGCTGGGCATCGACCCCCAGGTAATCCGGCATGGTGAGTTCAAAAGCGCCGGAGAGCCATTTTTCCGTGAAGACATGAGCCCGGAAAACAGAGAGCAGATCGAATCCTATGTGGGTTCCATCTGGAACAATGTAACCGGTGATATTGCGGAGTCGCGGGGGCTGACAATCAACCACCTGAATGATGTGGCTGACGGCCTTCTGACCAGGAACGCCGAAATGGCTTTGGAAAACAATATGATAGATGGCATTGCCTACCGGGATGAGATCCTTGACCTGTTGAGGGAAAGAGCGGGGCTGGATGAAGATAAGGAAGTGAACCTGGTATCACTGAGCCGCTACAAACGCGCCCCAAAACCCAGACACATGATCACCCCGCGCAGCAAGGATCGGATTGCCGTGGTTTATGCAAGCGGAGGGATCATTGACGGCAGAGGCGGAGAAACCAGCATCGGATCAATCGATATGTCTGCTGCCATTCGGGAAGCCCGGAAGGATGAATCGGTCAAAGCGATTGTATTCCGGATCAACTCGCCCGGTGGAAGCGCCCTTGCCTCAGATGTCATTCTGCGGGAGGTCAAACTGGCCGCCGCAGAAAAGCCGGTGATTGCTTCCATGGGGAATGTGGCGGCCTCGGGCGGATATTACATTGCCTGCGCAGCAGATGAGATCATTGCCCACCCAAATACCATCACCGGATCGATCGGGGTGTTCGGAATGATTCCAAACATGCAGGAATTTTTCAATGAAAAGATCGGACTCACATTTGACAATGTGAAAACCAATGAATTTGCCGATATGGGTTCCCTCACAAGGCCCATGCGACCCGCTGAAAGGCAAATCATTCAGGAAATGATCGGAGAGGTGTACGACACTTTCATAGGTCATGTGGCTGAGGGTCGCAACATGCCGGAAT
>PWIY01000110.1 GCA_003560215.1 Bacteroidales bacterium
CCGGCAACATTATGAAGTCAGGGTCGGTGTAACCAATGACGGCCGCATCAAACCAGGCATGCCGGGAGAAATGGTTCTCAACAATGACCGGACTGACTGACAATGATCACTGCCAGCCACATATACAAATATTACGGCAACAACTGTGTACTGAATGACATTGGTTTCCGGGTGCCTTCCGGATCTATTTTCGGGATCATGGGAGCCAATGGAGCAGGAAAATCCACCCTTTTTGAGATCATGACCACCCTGATCAGGAACTTTGAAGGTGACCTGACAATAAAAGGGATGGACATCAGGAAACACCGGAAAGACATTCACCGGATCATTGGTTATGTGCCGGGTCATTTTTCCCTGTATGAGGAACTTACCGTCCGCGAAAACCTGTCGTTTTTCGCGCGGATTTACGGGTGCACGCCGGAACACATCATGAAGAACCATCCCGCACTGTGGGAAAGCCTTGCCCCCTTTTCAGGCAAGCTGGCCCGTTATCTTTCCGGTGGGATGCAGCAGAAACTGGCCGTTTGCTGTGCCCTGGTACACAATCCGGAAATCCTGTTTCTGGATGAGCCAACCACCGGAATCGATCCCCGCGCACGGCATGAACTCTGGCGGGAGCTGACTGCACTGCGCAGCCAGGGGGTAACCATTCTGGTAAGCACCCATTACATGGAAGAAGCTGAAAATATGGACAACCTGCTCTTTCTTCACCAGGGGCGTTCTCTTATACAGGCATCGCCCCGGCAAATGATGCAGGAATATGACAGACTGCTGGTTTCGGTTTCCGGCATGCACCCCTATCAGTTATTCAAAGCATTGAACGACAGATCCGGATTGCCCGGCTGCTACCTTTCCGGCAAAAATGTGCACATCCCGCTGCAAAAAGACCAGGAACCGGATGTGGTCAGGGAGTTTTGCAAGAAGGCAGGAATGGCTCATACCCGGGTTAATATAGTTCAACCAGGCATGGAGGATGTGCTGATCCGCCATCTGTCTCATGACACAACCCGTACAATCGCATGAATGTTATATATACCGACAGGCTCAGCAAGCATTTCGGATCTCTGAAGGCGGTAGATCAGGTAAGCATATCTGTCCGCCAGGGAGAGATTATGGGCCTGCTTGGAGCCAACGGTGCAGGAAAAACCACCCTGATTAAAATGCTCTGCGGCATGCTACCTCCCACTGAAGGCACAGGTGCGGTTGCCGGGTATGACATCGTTGGTCAGGCCACCTCCATCCGACATCGCATCGGCTATATGAATCAGAGCGTTTCCCTTCTGGAGAATTTACGGGTATCTGAAAACATTGAATTCTACGGAAAAATATATGGCATGAATAAAAGAGAGATCGCAGCCAGATGGGAGGAGCTGGAAGATCTCTTCAAAATGGGGGCGCACAGGCACAAACTGGCCTCGGAGCTTTCTTCAGGTTGGCGGCAGATGCTCGCCTTTGTCATTGCGGTTTTCCATAACCCCAAAACACTTTTTCTTGATGAACCAACCAGCGGCCTTGACCCGCTGAGCCGTTTTGAGATGTGGGAGCAAATTTACCGGACAGCCTACCAGGGAACCACCATCATCATGAGCACCCATTACCTGAGTGAAGCCTGGTATTGTGACCGTCTGATCATGATGGAAAACGGCAGGGTGACTGCGGAAGGCAGCCCGGAGCACCTGAACGAAATATCAGGCAAACAAGGTTTGGGGCAGCTCTTTTTAATGCAGCAGAAATGAGGTACATCCATACCATAAAACACATTGCCATAAAGGAAACGCTGAGCATCTTCCGTGACAGGCTCAGCCTTGTGATCCTGCTGATCCTGCCACCGGTGATACTGGTCATTTTCGGATACGCCCTTCGCTTTGATCCGGAAGATGTCAATTTTGCCGTCCTTGACCGGGACAACACCCCGGAATCAATGGAATTCATTGCACACCTGGATAACTCCCCCTCTTTCCGCTTTGACGCTTACCTGGAACGTGAAGAGGAGATTCTCCCGTCACTGACCTACGGGAAACAAAAGGTGGTTGTTGTCATCCCCGAAGGGTTCAGCCTTTCTTTGCTGAACCGGGAGACTGCACCTGACATATTCATTGATGCCACCGACCCGATGGCATCCGGTTCCATCGGTTACAACCTGCAGCAGCTCCTTCATCAGCAAATGGAAGACCACCTGAAAAAGCACGGGATCCAGTCTAACCGGCCTTCTTTCAATGTGTCTTTTTTATTCAATCCAGACCTGAAACCCGAGGTCATACCCATCCCCGGACTGATCATGATCGTTTTCATACTGATATCCGCCCTGATGCTCAGCCTGAGTATGCACAGGGAAAAAGAAAAAGGGACCAGCCGGATGCTCATGCTCACCCCCGCCGGGATCAGTGAGGTTATTGCGGGCAAAGTGGTTCCTTTCCTTGTGATCTGCCTGTTTCACATTACCACCATATGGTTGCTGAGCGGATGGTTGTTCAACATTCATGTGGCTGGCAGTGATGCCATGTTTTTTCTGATGTGTTTGTTGTTTATTCTGAATTTCATTGCTTACGGATTGCTGATCTCGGCCTTCATACGCACCG
>PWIY01000020.1 GCA_003560215.1 Bacteroidales bacterium
CCTTGCCTGGATGTTTTCTTCCGCAATGCCTGTATTGGTCTGATCAAACAGGGGTTCCAGGGTTTTCTCCAGTGCGCTGACTGATTCATTGATCGAAATTACATCATACCTCACCCCAAGATTATCCGCCAGGGAAACGGCATCTTTCACCGAATGATCCGAACTGTGGGGACCAGGCAACAACACTGCCCACACGTTTTCCTTGCCCAGAGCCTGCTCAGCCAGCACCAGACTCACCGCAGAATCAATACCGCCCGACAAGCCAAGTACGGCTTTTTTCAACCCTGTTTTCCGGAAATAATCTTTCAGTCCGAACACCAGTGCATCCGTCATCAGCCGGTACTTCTCTTCATTTACCGGAACCTCAGGAATCTCCTTTCCGCTACCTTTCAAAACCTCATCCAGATCATACACCCTCAATGCCTCCCCGAAAGAAGGCATGAGGTCGGTCAACTCCCCGGCCGGGTTACACACTGCACTGCCTCCTTCAAAGATCAGGTCGGTCTGCCCGCCCAACAGATTTGCATTGAACAGGGGCAACTGGTATGTACGGGCATTTTCTGACAGCACCCTCAGGCGGTTGGCCCCGTGGTTCCAGGCAAAAGGAGAAGCAGAGATATTGATCAACAGGTCAGGGTTCTCCCTGATTAAATCGGCCGGCGGATTCACAGCATACAGTCCCTGGTTGTGAAGATTCCAGATATCTTCACATATCGTAAGACCGATACGTTGCCCTTTGAAAGGAATGGTGTGAAAAGCCGAAGCCGGTTCAAAATATCGATACTCGTTAAACACATCATACGTTGGCATCAGCCCTTTATGGTAAGTGGCCTGAATTTTGCCATCCATTAAAAGAAACGCTGAATTGCGCAAACGTTTTCCATGTGACTCCTCATTGAAAGCGGGAGAGCCAACTATTGCCGCGATCCCCTGACATGCTTCTGCAATCTCGTCAACGCACCGCAGACATTCCCGGATAAAGGCCTCTGAAAAAAGCAAATCACGGGCAGGATATCCGCACACAGACATCTCAGGAAACACAACGATATCAGCTCCCTGTTGCTTCGCCTCCCGGATGGCCCCGATGGAAGCAGCCGTATTGTATTCAAAATTTCCTACATGATAATTTAACTGTGCCAACGCAATGCGCATAGTTTGATCTGTTTAATGGCTGTGAAAGAAAGTTGTCATGTGAATCGCCCAAAGGCTGGCCCGGAAAAACCGTTGCGCCCAATCCCGTTTCATGGCCAGAACCTTTTCGGTTGACATCCCACCGGCAATCAAGCCGCTCAGGCCCATGAGGGCCGCCAACTAAAGAGGTCGTGCTTAGAACATCACACCCAGTGTAAGCTCAAGATAGTTTAACATGGAACTGGGAGTTGCCCCCCCGGGAACAGGGCTCTCCTTTTTGAGAGCGTTGGAGAACCCATTGTTGAATACCAATCCCCCCATTAAGGAAGTGCGGCCTCCGAGGCTGTATTCCACACCGGCTCCAATGATCAGTGCCCCGCGCATAAAACGGGTCTCATCTGAAATATCAACGTCGCGGGCGGAAATCACCGTACCGTCGGGCTGCGGAATTCGCTGATCGGCCTCGGCTTGTGTATTTAACCCAATCCCCATACCAAACTGACCATAATAGGTGATATAGCCAATCTCATCTGTCCGGAGCTTGATGGTGAGTGGCACCTGAAGGTAACGCAATGAATAATCCCGCCTTTTATCGGTATCCAATCCATCCTGAACGTATCTGTATTTAAGTTTTCCGCCGGTGTGCAGGATATTGACCCCGGAAGAAATGGCATACCCTTCTGCAAACACATAATCTGCCACCACCCCGTAAGACAACCCAATTGTTACTCCATTTCGTTCGAACCCACGAGTTTCAGGGCGATGCCAGGAAATGTTCGGAGAAGCCTTCATGCCGAATTTAAAACCTGTTTCACCGGCTGTTGCAAGGGGGAAAGCCAGTAAAAGCGCGGAAAGGAAGATCAGTATTTTTTTCATAACTGTGCAGATATTCTTTGTTGTATTCTTATAATTTTGACAAAAGGTTTGCGTTTGCAATATTAAACAATTTTTTCACCCACAGACCCACGGTTTGTATTGTCCGGTTACCAAACGCCGGACATTGAGTAAATTTGTTCCACGTAAAAGTAATCAATTTCGATAATAATGCTTAAACAAAAAATGGCAAGGATTTGTTCGTCACTGGCTTTCATAATTGTTTGCCTGGCCCTTGCCGGTTGCTCCGCCTGGGATCGCAAGCCGTTTTACGAGGCAGACACCTCTGATATTGACATTGAGCCGGTAGAAATCAGCCGGTATGAATCGGTCTTATTTGAGTTGAATCCTTTTGCCCTTCGCAGGGAGATTGACCCCCATATTGAGGAATTTTACTTTTTTTTGGGCGAAGGCATTGACGACCCGGAAGGAGTTGAGCAACTATACGATTACGTGACCGACCCCCTCATGAAGGAACTCTATGTTGATGCCACAGAGGTATGGCCTGACCTGAAGGAACTCGGAGAATCACTGACCCGCGCATTCCGTTTTTACAAATACCATTTCCCGGA
>PWIY01000268.1 GCA_003560215.1 Bacteroidales bacterium
CAGGTGGGAACACCGGTGGTGGTGAGCCCGAGTACGGCAATCCGGATGCGTTCGCGCTCAATTACCGTATATGGTGTGAAGTAAGGCTCTCCACTTTCCTCATCCAGCACATTGGCCCCGAGCCAGGGAAAATCAAACTCCTCCCTGAGCCGGTTATAAACTTCAGGCCCGGCTTCAATGTCATGGTTTCCGATGGTTGCCGCATCAAACCCCACATAGTTCATCACACGGGCAATCAGGTTTTTATCTGCTTCCTGAACAAAATTGGCATAATAAGCAGCAGGAGTACCCTGGATCAGATCTCCGTTATCAAGCAGGATCAGGTTTGAACCCGAACGCTGGCCGATGGCCTGTTTTAAAAAATGAATATGGGCCAGTGAAGAGCTTGCAGGCTGGTTCCTCACAAAATCGTAGGAAAAAAAGCGGCCATGTACATCAGCTGTAGCAGCAACCTGGATTTTAATTTCCCTGCCTTCGACTCCGGCAGAGAGCAGCATGAGTGCTGCCAGCAGGAATAGAACGGGAAACCTCAGCAAATAACTTCTCATGTTACTGACCCAAATAAGCTTTTAACAATTTACTTCTGGACGTGTGCTTGAGCCGCCGGATGGCTTTCTCTTTAATCTGACGAACCCTTTCCCGTGTAAGATCAAATTTTGCACCGATCTCGTCAAGGGTCAGCCCGTGGTTCATGCCGATTCCGAAGTACAGGTTGATCACATCCCGTTCCTTTTCGGTCAGCGTGGCCAGGGATCGCTGTATCTCTCTGGCCAGAGACTCCCTGACAAGGGTGGAGTCAGCATTGGGGGAATCCTGGTTTACGTATACATCAAGCAAGCTGGCATCTTCGCCCTGTACAAGCGGTGCATCAACCGATACATGATGGGTGGATATTCTGAAAGACTCAGTAATCTTGTCTTCATTCACTTCCAGGGCATTGGCAAGTTCTTCGGAAGAAGGGGGCCTTTCGTACTGCTGCTCGAGCCTGGAGGCTTCTTTTTTGATCTTATTCAGGGAGCCTACCTGGTTCAGGGGAAGCCGGACAATCCTGGACTGTTCGGCAAGGGCCTGAAGGATTGACTGCCGGATCCACCATACAGCATAAGAGATAAACTTAAACCCTCTTGTTTCGTCGAAACGCTTGGCGGCTTTAATAAGACCCAGATTGCCCTCATTGATCAGGTCGGGCAGGCTCAGCCCCTGGTTCTGGTACTGTTTGGCCACAGATACCACAAACCGGAGGTTTGCCTTGGTAAGCTTCTCCAAAGCAACCTGGTCGCCCTGCTTGATCCGCTGTGCCAGCTGCACCTCTTCTTCAGCCGAAATCAAAGGAACCTTACCAATCTCCTGCAGGTATTTATCCAGTGAGGCGGTATCACGATTCGTAATAGATTTGGAAATTTTTAACTGTCGCATATGAAATTATGTGGTTTTACTGATGATTTTTCTTATTCCTGCCGGTGCTGATGCTGATATAAACCACCTCCGGGGGCAAAAAAGCCCCCAAAGGTACAAAAAATCCGGCATAGACGCAAGGGCCTAGTCAAGGCCTATTCCGTAATAGGCACGGGTTCCGTCAGGGTATACACCTTCTATCAGTACCCCGCCTGATTTATCCTCCAGAATTTCCGAAATGTCATCGGGACTGCTTACCGGTTCATTGGCAATACTGATAATGATGAATCCACTGCGGATACCTGCATTTCGGATCAGGCCCTGGGAAACTGAAGTAACCTGTACCCCGTGATCAAGATTCAGCCGGTCAAGGTCTTCTGCAGATGCCGCTTCAAAACGGGCACCAAGCATCTCGGTTACCTCCCGCCGGTCTCGTGTCACCCTTTCGAACTCTCCGTAAACATTTTTCAGGGTTGCACTGGTTTCCCTTTCCCGTCCGTTCCGGTAATACTTCACACGGACTTCATCACCGGGTCGTTTGCGGGCAACCGTTTCAATGAGTGCCGAGGGACTTCTGATGGTTGTATCATCAATGCCAATAATCACATCACCCTCGCGCAATCCAGCTTCTTCAGCCGCACTGTTTTCGTTCACACTCTCCACATAGGCACCCTGGTTGATCCCAATTCCAAGCTCATCAGCCCTTCTGCTGGTCAATTCAGAGATCTGCACACCGAGCAGTCCCCGCTGCACCTCTCCATATTCCATCAGGTCTTCTTTTACCTTCAGGGCAATATTGGATGGAACAGCAAATGAATAACCCGCAAAGGTGCCTGTGGTGGAAGCGATGGCAGTGTTGATTCCGATCAGTTCTCCACGGCTGTTCACCAATGCACCTCCGCTGTTACCCGGGTTAACGGCAGCATCTGTCTGGATAAACGACTCAATGGCCATTTCTTCCCTGAGAATATTGATGTTTCGTCCTTTGGCACTGACAATGCCCGCAGTAACGGTCGATTCAAGATTAAAAGGGTTGCCGATGGCCAAAACCCATTCACCAACGAGCACACCATCGGAATCGCCGAAGTTCAGGGATGGGAGATCCCCGGCATCAATTTTCAGCAGAGCCAGATCTGTGGTGGGGTCATTGCCCACAACCTCTGCCTCAAACATCCGGTTGTCATTCAGGGTGATTTCAATTTTGCTTGCATTGTCCACCACGTGATTGTTGGTAATAATGTATCCGTCATGACTGACAATCACACCGCTCCCGGCACCCTGAGAAGGCCGGGGCTGTCTTTGGTCAGGTCCCCTGGGTCCGAAAAAGAAATCAAAGAAATCGTCGGGTCCGAATCTGTCGCTCTGCGGACTGCGTTGCCGTTCAAATTCAGAACGGATATGCACCACGGCGTCAACCGTCATCTCAGCCACAAGTGTAAAATCGGGCAATGTGGTGGAAAAATCCGGATCTGACAACCTGGCTGCCAAAGCGGCAGGAACCCGGTCTCCCCTGTGGGGAATCGTTACAGACACATCTGCACCCCCATCAATCCGGGAAGGGAGCAAATAGTAATCAACTCCGATCGCTACAAAGCCACCTAAAACTGCTACAAACAATAAACTCAGGAATTTCTTCATCTGTTTTTGTTTTTTGATTAAACCAGTCAAAAACAAGCAGGGCCTGACGACAGGTATTGCGCCCTTCACCTCATAGAACAACCATTGTGTGCCAATTGTTCTTTACAAACCCTGTTAAAATGCCATTCTGGCACAAAAAAAATACACTTCTATGATAATCAATAAGTATGCCTTTACCCAATAACAAACTCTTAATAAAATCTAAAAAACAGCTGCATCCGTGATTATGATTTTTTTGTTAATTTGGTCTGTTGAACCGGCAACCGTAACCGGTCCGACCAATTCGTTTTGATATCGGCAGCGTATGCAATTTAATTTTTTTAAATACCACGGCACCGGCAATGATTTTATTATCATTGACAACCGGAAAAAGGAGTTTGACCCGCCAGCCGGGCAGGAAAAGGCCATCACAAGCCTTATCTGCCACCGGCGATACGGGGTGGGAGCTGACGGATTGATCCTGATTGAAGAGGACGCTTCAGCAGATTTCCGCATGCATTATTTCAACAGCGACGGAAAGCCAGGAAGCCTGTGCGGAAATGGCAGCCGTTGCGCAGCAGCATTTGCCGCTCACTATTTAACCCACGGAAAGCAGCGGTTTCGCTTCATGGCTGTGGACGGTATGCACGACGCCATTGTCATGGATCCGAATCATACCCGACCAATGGTGTCAGTTTCGCTGAATCAGGTTGAAGCCCCGGCAAATATTTCTCCGGATCATTTCTTTGTTCATACAGGCTCGCCGCACCTGGTTCGTTTTGTTCAAAACCTGGGGAGTCTGGATGTGTCAGAGCTGGGAAGAAAAATCAGGTACGCTGAGGAATGGGCGCCCGAAGGGTTAAATGTGAACTTTGCAGAAAAAAGGGGCAAAAATACCTTGTCTGTAAGGACCTACGAAAGAGGTGTGGAGGACGAAACCCTTTCATGCGGAACCGGAGTTACGGCAGCAGCCATCGCTGCGGGGTTCAGCGATAAGCAAGACAACGATCACACCGAATATAACATTTTAACCTCCGGAGGAGAGCTGGTGGTATCATTCCGTATGCCGGATGATCATCTCCCGGCTTTTTCCAACATCCGGTTAAAGGGGCCGGCACAATTTGTGTTCAGGGGAGTACTGGATATGGCCACCCTGAAAAAGATTTTAACAGAAAGCAATGAACTTACTGAACAGTGACCGCATTCGTCTCAGGCCGGTAGAAATCGAAGACCTGGATCTTTTATATAAGCTTGAAAATGACATGGATAGCTGGCACGCCGGCAATCACCTCAATCCCTTGTCACGCTTCTTCCTGGAACAGTACATTCTCAATGCTTCGAATGATATCTATGTGGATAAACAGCTGCGACTGGTCATCACCCGGAAATCCGGGGAAGCATTGGGGATCATCGATCTGTTTGAGTTTGATCCGCATCACCGCAGGGCAGCAGTAGGAATTATCATTGCGCCCGGAGAACGGGGACATGGCTATGGCGGTGAGGCCCTGCAAATGCTTGTAAGCTACGCCGAAAAGGTGTTGCAATTAAAACAATTGTACTGCGGGATAGACAGGGATAACCAAAAGAGTCTCCGCCTTTTTACACAAAAGGGGTTTGTACATACAGGCACCAGGAAAGCCTGGAGGCTGTCAGAAAAAACCTGGAAAGATGAACTGTTTTTGCAGCGTATATTCGATTGCCCCGCCAAACCTGAAGAAACTGGTCAATAAAAAACATGGGTAAAAAACGTAACATACCTGTACATCCTTTGCTGCTTGCTGCAATACTGGCAATCATCCTGGGAGGGATTGTGCTTTCTTTTGTGTTTTACCGGGTGGTGTATTCACCGAATACCGATCTGGGAGACAGGCAGGCGACGCACCTTTATATCCCTTCCGGTAGTTCTTATGAGGAAGTCAGACAGCTGCTTGAAAAAGAAGAAATACTGGTCAGCAGCAGAACTTTTGACTGGCTTGCACAGCGAAAAAACTACCCTTCAAGGGTGCAGCCCGGCAGGTACCGCATTCACCAAGGAATGGGCAACAATGATCTGATCAACCTGCTGCGCTCAGGAGAACAGGAACCGGTTCGTCTGACCTTTACCAACATCCACACCAAAGGGCAGCTGGCCGGCACCATTGCCTCACAACTGGAGGCAGACTCAATGTCAGTGATCCGTATGCTGAATGATGAGGAAATCCTTCAGGAAACGGGGTTTACAAGGGCAACAATAAAGTTGCTGTTTATCCCAAACACCTATGAGGTTTACTGGACCACCTCTCCCCGCAGCCTGCTGAACCGGATGCAAAGAGAGTATGATGCTTTCTGGAACGAAACCCGTCGTGAGAAAGCTGCTCAGATCGGGCTCAGTCCTGAGGAAACAGGAGTCCTGGCCTCCATTGTTCAGAGAGAAACAAGCAAGCGGGATGAAATGCCAAAAATTGCCGGGGTTTACATCAACCGGCTGAACAGGGGAATGCTGCTGCAGGCTGACCCTACAGTCGTGTACGCATATGGCGACTTCAGCATTGGCCGGGTACTGAACCGGCATCTTGAAATTGATTCCCCTTACAATACCTACAGGTATGCCGGTCTTCCACCCGGGCCAATCACCCTGCCTGAACCGGCAGTATTGGATGCAGTTCTCAACCACGAAGAGCACAATTACCTTTACTTCAGTGCCAGGGAAGATTTCAGCGGATACCACAATTTTGCCGAAACTTATGCCGAACACCTGGCAAACGCAAGACGTTACAGGCAGGCACTCAATGAAAGAAGGATATTCCGGTAACGGCGTGCCGGTGCCTTCAACCAGAAAACTCGGTACATATGACAAAAATACGATTCGGGACAGACGGCTGGCGTGCCGTGATCGCCAAAGAATTCACCACAAACAATGTTGCGCGTATTGCTCAGGGCACCGCGGTCTGGGCACTGAAGCAGCGTCAAAAACCGGCAATTCTCATAGGGTACGACTGCCGTTTCGGCGGAGAGCTCTTTGCTGAAACAGTTGCGAAGGTGCTAAGCCGCAATGGCATTAAAGTATTCATGAGCAGCGGTTTTGTTTCTGCCCCCATGGTTTCCATGGGATGCCTGAGATACAATACCACTGCGGGTGTATTCATTACCGCCAGCCACAATCCGCCCATCTACAATGGCTTCAAACTCAAAGGACACTATGGCGGGCCATTGCTTGAAGGCCAGATCAGTGAAATCGAGAAACACATTCCGGACAGGTTTGCTGAGGATCTTGACCAAATAAGGCCTGAAGACCTGCAGAAAAAGGAATTACTCGAGTATGTGGATCTGGAAAGCATGTATTGCGATTACCTCGAGGGGCAATTTGACCTGGAAAAAATCCGCCAGTCAGGGCTGCGTTTTGCCTTTGATGCCATGTACGGATCGGGGCAAAATGTGATGAAACGGCTGTTTCCTGACAGCCTGCTTATGCATTGCGAGCGGCAACCCCTGTTTGACGGGATACCCCCGGAGCCCCTGGAGAGAAACCTGGGCCGGTTCCTTGAACGCATCCGGCAGGAAGGGAATATTGACTGTGGCCTGGCGGTTGATGGTGATGCAGACAGAACAGCCCTTGCAGATCAGTCAGGAAACTATATCGACTCTCATCACGTCATATTGTTGCTGATCCATTATCTCCACCATTATAAGAAGAAAACAGGTAAAGTGGTTACCGGGTTTTCTTCTTCGGTAAAGATCCGTAAATATTGTGAGGCCCGCAACATACCGCTGGACGTTGTCAAAATCGGGTTTAAACATATCTGCGAAACCATGCTCCGTGAGGAGGTACTGGTGGGAGGAGAAGAGTCGGGAGGCATCGCGGTAAGTGGTCACATACCGGAGCGTGACGGGATTTACAACGGACTGATCATCTGGGAAGCCATGGTGGAAACCGGGCTTTCACTGACAGAAATGATCGATGAAATATATGCCATCACCGGCGCCTTTGCATTCGAACGGGCTGATCTGATAGTCAGTGAACAGGACAAGGAGAGGATTGTAAAAAACTGTCAAAAGGGGGCTTACGGGCACTTCGGTCAATATGCCGTCCGTCAGACAGAAACACTGGACGGTTTCAAATATTATTTCAGCGACAGTCAATGGCTCATGATCAGGCCATCAGGAACAGAACCCGTACTCAGAACCTATGCAGAAGGACGCACCAGAGAAGAGGCCCTTGACATACTGAAAGCGGGTTACCATACCATCATGAAAGAAGATAACTGACCATAAATGAAAATAACCGACCTTTCAATCCAACCAGCTGAATTTTTTAACCAAAACACATGCACATGAAGTTTATCAAGTCCATCAGTATTTGCCTGATCTTACTTTTAATGGCATCTGCTTCCGTTGCCCGTTCAGATTCCGGCAATTCCGGCCTGACAAGCCCGGCAGATTTTTTCGGTTTCAACCCCGGTGAAGACCGGAAACTCTTCTTGTATGAACCCCTGATCGAATACCTGGAGATCCTGGACAGTGAGTCCGGCATGATCAAAATGGTTGAGAACGGGGAGTCGCCCCTGGAAAAACCGATGTACATCGCTTTTGTGTCATCCGAGGAAAACATCAACAACCTGGAAAGACTCAGGGAAATTAACCGCCGGCTTGCCCTTGACGGCAACATCCCGGAAGAAGAGCGCAGGGAGTTGATTGATGAGGGAAAGGTGTTTGTTCTTGTCACGCTGTCGATGCACGCCACAGAAGTGGCCCCCGCACAGGCTGCGCCGCTGATGGCCTATAACCTGATCACCGGCACTGACAGCAATCCGGCTCACCTCGAAGACGTGGTTTTCATGATGGTTCCCAACCACAACCCGGACGGTATGAACATGATCGTAAACCACTATAACAAATACCTGGATACTCCCTATGAAGGGAGCTCTCTTCCAGGGGTGTATCATAAATACGTGGGGCACAACATCAACAGGGATTTTGTCACACTCACGCAGTCCGACAATCAGGCTGTGGCTGACATTTATAACCGCGACTGGTTCCCCCATGTGCTGGTGGAAAAACACCAGATGGGGAGTACCGGCCCACGTTATTTTGTACCCCCCAGCCATGACCCGATCGCACAGAATATTGACGAATTGCTCTGGAACTGGACATGGGTCTTTGGCTCCAATATGGCCCGTGACATGACCGCCAGCGGCCTGAAGGGTATCAGCCAGGCTTACCTTTTTGACGACTACTGGCCGGGATCCACACAAACCAGCGCATGGAAAAATGTGATCAGCTTACTTACCGAAGCCGCCAGCGTACAACTGGCTTCACCCATCTATATTGAAGCCAACGAACTCCAGGTAAGGGGCAAAGGATTGTCGGAATACAAAAAAAGCATCAATTTCCCGGCCCCCTGGCCCGGAGGGTGGTGGACTTTTGACGACCTGATCACGTATGAACTGGAATCCGTCTATTCACTGGTTAAGACCGGGGCAATCCACCGGGAAGACATTCTGACATTCCGAAACGAATTGTGCAGGAAGGAGATTGAAAAAGGCCAAAAAGAACCACCCTTTTATTATGTGCTTCCGGCCCGTCAGCACGATGACGGAGAACTGGTTGCATTGCTGGAATTGCTGGACCGGCACGGGGTGGAGATATACCGGATGGATGACGAAACCACCATGGAGGGAAAGCGGATCATGGAAGGAGATTTCATTATTCCGCTGGCCCAGCCTTTCCGGGCATTTATCAAAGAAGTCATGGAAGACCAGACCTTCCCTGAAAGGCACTACACACCGGGAGGAGAAATGATCCGGCCCTATGATATCACAAGCTGGTCGCTACCCTTACACCGGGGGTTGCAAAGTATTGAGGTCAATAATTATTATCCGGATGATTCGTTCTCCCACAGCCGCATCTACCCGGAAGCCTTCACTTACCGCGCATCTCTGCCGGAAAATAACAACTACCTGATCTTTCCTTCAAACAGAAATGAAAGTTTCAAAGCCGCTTTCATGGCAATGGACAACGGAATTGAAGTACAACGGAATGCCAACATCCTGATGCATCAAACCGAAGAAATCCCGGCTGGCAGTTTTTTGATTGAATTGAACAACAGAAACCGGGAAAGCGTGGAAGAGGTGATTTCGGCACTTCATACACAACCCCTTGCAACCGAAACAGCACCAGATGGTTTCAGTCCTCTGCAGATGCCAAGGATTGCTTTGTGTGAAACCAACTTCCACGATATGGACGCAGGATGGACCAGGTTCCTGTTCGACACTTACGGCATCCCTTACACCGTATTAAACCCTGCAGATTTTAAAAATGCTTCACTTCAGGAAGATTATGACGTGATTGTATTTCCGGATGCCACCAGGGATCAGATCATAGACGGTCATACCACACGGGATGGAGAAGTATATATCCCCTTTTATAACCCGGAATACATTGAAGGAATGGGCAGCGAAGGATGGCAGAATGTGCTTGAGTTCATGGACCGGGGAGGTCATCTGGTATCATGGGGTCGTTCGACCAGCCTTTTCTTCGGACTGATGCGGCCTGAAAACGGTGAACCATTCCGGTTTCCGGTACGTGACAACTCCTCCCGGTTAACACGGGAAGGTTTTTACTGCCCGGGATCTTTCCTGAAGATCAACCTTCTGGCAGATCACCCGCTGACCATGGGGATGCCATCAGAAATCGGTGTTTTTCATCGCAGCAACCCGGTTTTTGCCACTTCCATCCCCACATTCGGAATGGATCGCCGGGTTATCGGACAATTCCCTGAGGACACCAGAAGCATTTTGCTGAGCGGCTATGCGGAAAATGAAGATATGCTGGAAAGACAGCCAGCCATTGTCTGGCTTGAGAAAGGAGAAGGGCAGGCAACCCTGTTTTCTTTTGTTCCCAATTTCAGGGGTTCCACACCGGTATCCAATAAGCTTATTTTCAATTCATTGCTTATGAAATAGATGCTCCGGCAGCCACCGTGGTGGCAAATAGCTCATACTCGGTCGCATCCGTGATCAATACGTTGAAAAACCGGCCCCCGGCAAGCCCGGGGGCTTTTTTGATCAACACCTCATTGTCAACCTCCGGAGAATCAAACTCGGTGCGACCAATGAAATACTGGGTTTCTTCCCTGTCAACCAGAACGGGGAGATGCTGTCCGATCCTGGAACGATTGATCTCCAATGAAATTCCGGACTGCAATTCCATGATTGCAGCTGCCCGTTCTTCCTTCACCCTTTGCGGAACCGGATCTCCCAAAGAGTAGGCTGAGGTTCCTTCTTCGGGTGAATAAGTGAATACGCCAAGACGGTCGAATCGTACGGACCTCACAAAATC
>PWIY01000027.1 GCA_003560215.1 Bacteroidales bacterium
AGCGCAGGGACTCATTGGTGGCATCTTTCAGGGTTTGACTGCCTGCGGACACAGGAACGACCTCCGCTCCCAGCATTTTCATGCGCAGCACATTGATCCGCTGGCGTTGTGCATCCCTGACCCCCATAAATATCGTGCATGGCATCCCAAGCATGGCGCATACCGTGGCTGTGGCAACGCCATGTTGTCCTGCCCCGGTTTCAGCTATCACATGTTTCTTTTTCATGCTTTTTGCCAGGAGAGCCTGTCCAACCACATTGTTGAGTTTGTGGGCGCCGGTATGACAAAGATCTTCCCGTTTTAAATAAACCCGGGCGCCATAGATGGCTGACAGGGTCGATGCATAATAGAGGGGAGTTGGCCGGCCCACATAGTCAGCCAGCAGACGATTGAGGTCTTTTTTGAAACTGTCTTTAGAAGTATGTGTCAGATAAGACGCAGCCAATTCATCCACATTGGCCTGTAGCAACTCCGGAATGAAAGCGCCGCCAAATTCACCATAATAGCCGTTGATGTCCGGTTCAGGGGTTCGACCCCGGCCAGGTTCCGGTCGTTCAGCGTTCGGATTGGCAGGGTTCAGGTCAGCATCGAAGGTTCTTGTTGTCAAAGTTTCTTGCATAAACGTAAAGGTTTTTTGTAGTTTCCTGATATCTTTCAACCCGGGACTGACCTCAAAGCGGCTGTTCAGATCAAGACCGGCGATTTTCGGCGGTGGCGTGTTCAGGAGGCGGCTGACCTCATCCGGGCCAATGCCTCCGGCCACCAGGTAGGGAGTCTGGCCATTATAGGCGTAAAGGATTTGGTGATCAAAGCTTTTGCCGGTCCCACCGGCTGTCATACCAGCAGTATCAAATAAAAAATAATCACAACTGCCTTCATAAGCCGACACTTGATCGGGGAGAGATCCGGCCACGGGAAAAGACTTGATGACCTTACAAGAGGCACGCATCGCACGACAAAATTCCGGAGATTCATTCCCGTGAAGCTGCAGCACATCAAATCCGAAGCCCCTGACAATCTCTCTGCATTCTTCCATGGGCTTGTCAACAACCACCGCAACCTTCAGGATGTGAGCGGGGATCTCAGAAAGTGGCAGTGAGCCTGCCACATCACTGACATCCCGGGCCGAGTCAGGGTGAAAGATGAACCCAATCATGGCGGGGGTCATCTTTGTCACGGACCTGAAATTTTCAGGACTTTTCATGCCGCATATTTTTATAAAGGGGGTTTCGTTTTTCATCATCCTGCATGTTTTTCGGTGAATGACCCGTTCAACTGCCTGAAAAACCGACGGCAGGCTTTTCCGGGATCAGCCTCACGCATGAAGCGTTCTCCCATAAGAAAGCCCCTGTAACCGGCCTGCCGCAGCATGATGAGGGTTTCAGGGCTGTCAATTCCGCTTTCTGCAATTTTTATCACGTTTCCGGGCAACTGATCAGCCATATTGATGGCACGGTCTGTATTCACCTGGAAATTTTTAAGGTTGCGATTATTTACTCCCACCAGACCTGCATCAGCCGGAAGTTTATCCAGGTCGGCAGCATCATGAACCTCAATCAACACATCCATGCCCAGAGAGCCGGCAAGACCGTGTAAAAGCTTCAGTGAATCCTTTGACAATACGCCGGCAATCAACAGAATGGCATCTGCCCCGATGCTGCGGGATTCGTAGACCTGATATTCATCAACAATAAATTCCTTGCGTAAAATGGGGCAATAGTTGTTTTGTCTTGCCCGGATCAGGTCTTTATTGCTTCCGCCGAAAAATGTTTTGTCAGTAATTACCGATAAAGCTGAAGCTCCTGCCTGCATATAACGTAAAGTGATCATGGCCGGATCAGCAAACTCATTGATGAGGCCCCGCGAGGGACTTCGGCGTTTAAATTCAGCGATGATCCCGTAAAGGTCATCCCTGAGCACATATTCACCCAGAGATACAGGCCTGGTTTGGAAAAATAAACTTTGCTGCAATAGCTTAACCGGGTAAAGCGATTTGTTTTCCTCCACCTCACGCCGCTTGGCCGCGATGATTTCATCCAGTTTGTTCATGATTGAAGATCCATTAATTGTTTAAACACTTTCATCGCCCTGCCTGAAACCAAAGACTCCCGGGCCATCTGCACAGCTTCGTTGAGGTCAGCAGCGCGGCCGGCACATTGTATGGCCAGGGCGGCATTGGCCACTACAACATCCTGCTGTGCACGGGTGCTTTGATTTCCCAAAACAGCCCTGAAAATACCGGCGGAACCTTCCACGCTGCCACCCCCTGCTAAATCACCGGGCCTGAGTATACTAAGTCCAAAGTCGCTGACCTGCAACAGGTCTTCGCCATCCGGGCTGAAAATTTTGACCGGTGATGTAAGTGACACCTCATCATAACCATCAAGTGAATACACCACCCTGAATTGTTTCTTTTCCCTTTGCAAAAGGTAACTGAAAATCCTTCCGGCCTCCACGCTGAAGACCCCGCTCAGTTGATAATTGGGATTGGCGGGGTTGACCAGGGGACCCAGGATGTTAAAAAAGGTCTTCACCCCCAACTGGCGGCGCACCCCGCCCACTGCCTTC
>PWIY01000389.1 GCA_003560215.1 Bacteroidales bacterium
CCCTTGTGGGTAACAGCGGGATCAGGCGGGGTATATACCTACAGTGTGTCACAGGACAGTTGGGTGTCTATTAACGGCACAACAAACTTCAGCAACTTTTCCTGCATTTCCGAAGGCGAGATGGAGAGGGGCAATATTCTGGCTGATTTGCACCCGGGCGGTGAGGTGATTATCTATTCCGGTGCAACCCTTGATTTGTTGGTTGGTTCATTTGACTGTGGCAGGAAGCTAATGAATAGAGATTTTTACCAAACCCTGGGCCGGGATCAAAGTCCGTACATTCAAATCGTTTTACTTGAAACCCGTCCTGCTGAATCTCCTGCCAATGGAGGGGCAGACATTGCCGCAGAGGTACAGATCACAATCAATGGCGTCGAAAAAACCACCGGGGTGCTGGTAACCGTGACTCAATCACAGGATTTGCGCTTTCTGATCGAAGGAAGCAAAAAGTTACTCATGTCGGATTTTGACATCGAACCTCCATCCCCTGCAATGGGCATAATACGGGTTTCGGATGAAATCAACATTCAATTCCACATGATTATCGAAGCCAACCTGATCTCGCAGCACGAATAAACTGATGCTGTTAAGCACTCATTCATCCGGGCGATTAATCGCAGCCTGAAACCCCTCCGCGAGTTCACGAAAGGTTTCTTTCACCGTGGTAATTTTGGTTGCCAGGTAGGCATTGGTACCCGCAAAGGCATAGCCATTATTCATATTGCCTTTGTACGCACTGTACAGCGCATTGATAATGCAATATGGGCTACTTGACACATCGCAGGTCCTGATACAATGAAACGGACACTTTACAGGACGTTTCAGCCCGTCCTTTACCTTGTCGATAAAGCTGTTTCTGACAGCGCGGCCCGGCATTCCCACGGGGCTTTGAATAATTTCTATATCGGCCTGGGTAGCATTAATATAGGCCTGCTTGAAATCCATGGATGCATCACACTCTTCGGTGGTGACAAAACGGGTGCCGATCTGCACAGCCGCCGCACCTTTTTGCAATATATTGTATATATCCAGACCGGAATAGATCCCACCGGCAGCAATCACCGGAATCTTTTGCTGATACTGCTCCTCAAAAACCTTCACCTCCTTTACGACAGCCGGCACAAGCTCCTCCAGTGAGTAACGGACATCTTCAATCTGGTCATTTTTAAAACCCAGGTGCCCTCCTGCTTTCGGCCCTTCCACCACGATGGCATCCGGCAGGTAGTTGTGGGTGGCCTTCCATTTGTTGCAAATCAGCCTTGCAGCCCTGCCCGATGAAACAATGGGAACCAGTTTGGTTTTACTCTCCGGAGTCAGGAATGCCGGTAGCTCAAAGGGCAGGCCGGCACCGGAGAAAATAATGTCCGCTTTTTCCGCAATGGAAGTCCTCACCAGGTCGGCAAAATTTGACATGGCCACCATAATGTTCACCCCGATGACCCCTTTTGTTTTTTCTTTGGCCAGCCTGATCTCCTTTTTCAGCCCTTCAATATTGGCTTCCAGATAGTCCATTGTTGAATTCCGGTGAACGAAGCCCAGTCCGGCGGCAGATATCACACCTACACCTCCCTGATTGGCCACGGCAGCGGCAAGTCCGGACAAAGAAATGCCCACACCCATGCCACCCTGGATGATCGGTACGGGGATACTCAGTGTCCCCAGTTTTAATTCTCGCATTATTGAAATCCTCTCTGCTAAATAAAAAAATATAGTAAGCAGTACAAAAGTAACCATATTAAACGGCCGCTTAACATAGAATAATGCGACAAACGTTAAATTAACAAAACAGTCAATGCTTCTCAAAAAGAATACCGGCCGATCTTCCGCTGGAGGCTTCAAAGCCCGTGACAACCCCTTCTGCGTTTCGGATAAATTCCAGGTTCATGATGGGGAATGCACCGGCAAACAAGTCCTTTTCATCTGCTTTCAGGGCAATATCCTCCAACCGCCTGTGCCGGAGTACAAGTTTGCCCTCATCGTTCACCTCTACACGATAAAAAGCCTCCAGTTCTTTACTGAAATAGGTTCCGGTATAATTTTTCAGGTCGTTGGCAGAAGGTTCCCAGGCAGGTTCTGTGATCCTGCTGAGCCGGTGGTTCCCGCTCTGATGCAGCGTCACTGCATCCGCTTCCCCGTCTTCATTCCGGTGAAAAGTCATACTGGCCTCAACCACGGTAAGATAAAATGTTGAATCAGAGCTGGGAAAAATTTCAAAACGGGGTTGCCCGGTAGCCTGGGCAAACAACTTGTCTTCCTCCCTTGTGAACTCCATGATGAACCCCGGTGCGGCATCCATTTCATACCTCCCCTCCAGTTTGTCGAATTTCTCCAAATCATAGACGAACAATTCATCTCCGGACAATTGATCACTTTCCTCAATTTCCATCACATCGCCAAAAAATGCTTCCGCCACCCGGTTTGCTATCTGATTGGGAAAGGTGTTGTTGTTGCTTTGGGTAACCACGGCACCCTTAACCTCCGGGAACATTAAAAACACAGAGCGATGGGCTGCATCAGCCCCTCCGTGCTGAATCATCTTAAGCCCGTTTAATTCTCCAATGATCAGGC
>PWIY01000203.1 GCA_003560215.1 Bacteroidales bacterium
AAGGCCAGCTGGAGAGACGAGCACCTGAAATGGATTTGCGGCTTTGCCAATGCCAACGGTGGTAAACTCTACATTGGTATTGACGATAAAGGCAAAGTAACGGGCATAGACAACCATCACAAACTACTGGTAGATTTGCCCAATAAGTTCCGTGATATTCTTGGTGTTTATGCAGAAGTAAACCTGCTAGAGGAAAAAGGCAAGCATTATCTTGAAATTATCGTTCCCCGCTATGATGTACCTATTTCCGTAAGAGGCATGTATTATGTCCGTGCCGGAAGCACTTTGCAGGAACTGAAAGGTCCGGCATTGAATGAATTTATTCTCAAACGTACCGGAAAAACATGGGATGATATCCCCGAGCAAAGAGCCTCCATTTATGACATTGATGAATCCAGCATTAAGCAATTCCTGAAAGATGCACGGACTGTTAAACGGATCAATGTTGAGGATGATATTGGTATTTCAGACTTGCTTGAAAAATTACGTCTGCTTGAAGATGGACATTTGAAAAGAGCAGCCGTTGTCTTATTTGGGAAAGACCCCGGAAAATTCTACCCGAACATGGCGGTTAAAATTGGCAAATTCGGAGAAACGGATGCTGACTTGAAATTTCATGAGGTAATAGAAGGCAATCTGATACAACTCAAAGACGGGCTCGGAGAAATGCTTAACGCCAAGTTTTTTATACACCCGATTGACTTTATGGGGATGCAGCGGGTAGAACAGGATGAATACCCGGTAGCTGCAGTTCGTGAAATGATCCTCAATGCTTTGGTGCACCGGAATTACATGGGAGCACCTACACAAATTCGTTTGTATGATAACAATTTCAGCGTTTGGAATGATGGCAAATTACCGGAAGGAATTTCCGAAGAAGATTTAAAGAAAGTGCATCGATCGAAACCAAGAAATCCATTACTTGCAGATGTTTGCTTCAAAGCCGGCTACATTGACTCATGGGGGCGGGGAACGATCAAGATCATTGAAGCCTGTCGGGGATTTGGACTACCGGAACCGGTATTGAAGGAGGAACAAGGTGGTTTCCTCAGCAAAATTTTTAAGGATACGGAGAAGGTACGGAGGAAATACGGAAAAGGTACGGAAGAGAAGAAAGAGCCTTTGGCCGCTTTCCGGGAAAAATACGGAGAAAATGCGGAGAAAGTACGGAGAAAGTACGGAGAAAATGCGGAGAAGATTTTGGCTAATATGTATATGGAATCAAATATTACAACAAGTGAAATTGCTCAAGGTATTGATAAGAGTCAAAGTACCGTTGAAAAGACCATTAAAAGATTGAAAAAGGCAAAACTGGTTGACCGGATTGGCTCAGATAGAGCAGGATATTGGAAAGTAACCCTCTGATTATAGCGATTGGAAATGAACGATAATTTATGCGTCAATATTCAGAAAATGAAAAACTGAATTTGTTTAAAAGCCTTTTCAAAGGCAGAGAGGATGTCTTTGCCATTCATTGGGGAAAAGGAAAGAAAAGTGGATACGTGCCCGCTTATCATTATGACCCTTACATGTACCGGCTTCATAAAATTAAAGGCGGTAACTTCAAAGACTACAAAGGCAAAACTTACCTCCCACTTACTGACCAGCAACTTCTAAAGCATTTCAATGGTGAACAATTAATCGGCATTTATCCATTATTGCAGAATAATTCTTCCTGGTTTATCGCAGCAGACTTTGATAAAGAGAAATGGGCGGAGGAATGTCGAAAATTTCTCAATATTTGTAAAGAACAAGATATTCCTGCGTATCTGGAACGCTCCCGTTCCGGCAAAGGCGGTCATGTCTGGATATTTTTCAATAAGCCTTATCCTGCCATCAGGAGTCGTAAGATTTTAATCAATCTTTTGGAACAGGCAGGTATTTTCTCAGTGTTCGACAAAACCTTCAGTTTTGACCGCCTTTTTCCCAATCAGGGTTTCCATTCAGGAAAGGGATTGGGTAATTTAATTGCCTTGCCACTCTATAAACCAACATTGGAAGAAGGAAACAGTTGCTTTGTTAATGAGCAATTGGATCCTTATCAGGATCAGTGGAAATTCCTGTCGTCTGTTCAAAAGGTATCCGTTTCCCATCTTGATGTGATCTACAATACGCTCCAACCGGATAAGGTTTCAGCATCAACAGGTATAGATCCGATAGCTATCGGATCAGAAAAGCTTTTTCTGCAACTAAACAATGTAGTTCGTCTCAACCGATCGGGCATGACACCCGAACTAATCAATTTCCTGAAAGAAGAACTAAATTTTGCCAACTCGGAATATTTTATCAGAAAGAAGAGTGGCAGGAATACTTGGGGAACCGAGCGATATTTTCGATTCGTCGAAGAAACAGAAAATGAAGTGATTATCCCGAGAGGATTTATCGGAAGGCTGATCCGGTACTGCAAGCAGCAAAATATTGATTTTGAATTCCTGGATGAACGAAAAAAGCATGTCCCTGTTCCGTTTAAAACAAATTTCAGTCTGAGATCTCACCAAAAATCCGCAATAGAAGCCACCTCCCGCAAAGAGTTTGGTGTCATTACTGCTCCTCCGGGTTCCG
>PWIY01000369.1 GCA_003560215.1 Bacteroidales bacterium
ACCAGCAGCAGTTCACTGCCGGTCTTTTTTGCAAGTTGCATGGCATACCGGAATGCCAGCACTGATGTTTTGGAAAAATCAATGCCTGTTACGATCCTTTTCATGGCGCTGTTATTTAGGCATCACCCGCAGGGAGAAGATCAAACGGGCAATGAGGTTTGGCAAAGCAGGGAACGGATTCGGAAACATATAAATATAGTGAATTTAAAGTTAGAATGCAAATTGTTTTCCTGATGTGGATCCTTTGTATTCAAACCCAGAGCGCTGACTTCAGCTTACAGGGCCTGCACCAATACCGCCATGCAATCCTGGACCGTGTCCTGAGAAAAAACCTGACCCGGGAGGCGCCCCTACATTTCCTTCATGCACCTGACAGACAATCCATCTTCCTTTAAGATGTTTTCACCGGCCACCCCCGTCAGAAAAGGCGCTGAATCATTGACCATCAGATGATAAATGTGGTAGTCTGACTCACAAGTGGTGGAGGTGATCCAGTAACCGGCCTCCCCCATACCAAAGAAAGAGCCGGAAGCGGACCGGACGAACCCACCCATGCTGGCCTCAAAGCCACTGCTGCCGCCTTCGATCAGCGCATCATGAATGTCAGTTCCGTCACTGGTTACATAATCCTGCAGGGCACTCATGTCGTCTGCGGAAGGCAGCCGCCAGCCGGGAGGACACACTTCAGCCGCTGTTTCATAATCATACAGATACCCATAAGCTTCGGCATTTTCAGGGTCATCCGCATAAACCCAATAATTGCCGTCTTCCGGAGCAAACGCCAGGTTTTCCTGCATCCATAGCTGGTCACCGATCTCAACGGTGCGGTAAGTGTTCCCATCTCTGGGATCCTCAAGCGGATCGCCGGGCAGTGCCATTGCCGCAAAGGTTAAACAGAGCAATCCCGTTAGTAAAAAAACAGTTTTTTTCATGTGTTTGTGTGTTGGTTTATATGGTGTAACATTTAACGGCAAGGCATGCCGGCATAACGAAACTAATTATACAAGCCTGCTTATTAAAACAAGCAAACAATCCATATACAAATATAATATTTAGCTGAATCAAATTCAAATGACTGCTTTGTTGTTGCAGGGTACATTTGTGCACGTCGACGACGCTTTAATGCTGTTTTCTGCTGTGTGTTTAGCATATGGCAAATACCTGAATTTGTTATGGTTTACTATTTTGCCACCGATTTTTAACCAATCTCTAACCAACCCTTTTTAGCAATGAATTTCAAGTTCTGTTTTGTCTTTTTAGTTTGTTTTTTTTCTGTTTCACTAAATGTCTCTGCACAGGGCAGCGGTAATTCTGCCCTGGAGTTCAACCGCAGCAATTATGTGAGAGTCCCTGATCATGAAAGTCTTAAAATATCAGGTCAAAACCCCTTGTCGGTGGAAGCCTGGGTAAAGCTGAAGACCGAACCCGATGGCCATTATTTTGTTGTTGCCAAGAGGCTACACCATTCGTATTGGGGCGGATATGAGCTTAAAGTCCGGAGTGACAAAAAAGCATCCTTCAGAATTGGAGAGAACTGGGGACATTGGAAACGGGCAGAAAGCCCAAACAGTTTGGAGGTTGGCCAATGGTACCACCTGGCCGGAACCTTTGATGGTGCTGATGTAAAATTTTACGTCAATGGATCACTGGAAGCCACCGTGCCCTACGGAAATAAAAATGTGCGAGACTCCAACACAGACCTTCTGATAGGGAAATACGCCGGGTCACTTAAAGGAATGCCAGGCGAAAAAGCAAGCGACGCATTCGTTGTGGACGAAGTTCGGATATGGAATGTTGCCAGGACAGATGCAGAAATATATAACAACAAGAATATAAGGCTTCAGGGTAATGAGCCCGGACTGGTGCTATACCATCCATTTGATGAGGGTCATGGTCCAACAACTGCTGACCTGACAAGCAACAACAACGACGGAACGCTGGGGCCTCAGGGAGATGAACCTCTTTGGGTTGACTCCCGTGCCATTACAGTCAACAATTCAACAGAACTGAAGGATGCATTGGCCGATGAGGATATAGATCTTATTTTCCTTGGCAACAGTTTCCCGGCAGGCGAAGTGTTAACTATTGATCGCAAAGTCTCAATAGACGGTAATGGCAACACAATTGATGGAGAGAACAGTGGAGGCTTTGATCTTGAAAGTGACGCCAAACTAACAATGAACAATATAACCCTGGATAACTGCAGAAAAGACCCGCACGACTGGTTTATTGTTGCAGAGGATGGAGCCGATTTAACTGTTATGAATTCAACCTTTGAAAATGGTTTCGGATATATTCACCTGAAGGGAAACAATGAAGGGGTAATCAAAGACAATATTTTCAGGGAATTTAATGGTGCTGCAATCTCGATAACAGGCACCTATAAAAATGAAATTAAGGACAACGATTTCTTCGATAACAATAAAGGTGCAATACAATACATTGGTCAATCAGGCGCAGGCCTGGATAAATCCGACATGGAGGCCATGCGGGGCACCAACACTTTTGATCCGGCCGCAGTACTGACAAATGAGGGTAATGGTGACCCGGACATAG
>PWIY01000112.1 GCA_003560215.1 Bacteroidales bacterium
CGATGAGGCGACGCGCTCGGCGCAGTTCGCCGCTGGCGAGCTCAGGCACCACGTAGAGCTCATAACGGGGGCGGCTCTTCCCGTCGTTACCGAATCCCAATACGAAGGCGGCCCGAAGGTGCTGGTGGGTGAGAGCGGTTTTACCCGGGAGATGGGTTTACGGAACGAAGATTTCAAAAACCAGGAGTATGTTGTCAAGTTTCTGCCCGGGACGGTAGTCCTGATGGGCAGGGACGCAGATGACAGTAGGCCCCTGGACTACGAGACGGAGGTACCCGGGCTGTATTCCGAGTGGGGGAGGTTCCGCATGACCGGCAACGAGGAGCTTGCGACCTGCTACGCGGTGTACGATTTCCTGGAGAGGTTCTGCGGTGTGAGGTGGTACCTGCCGATGAGGGTGGGGAAGGTTTTTCCGGAGAAGGAAACGCTTTACGTTTCGGGGGAGGACATCCGCAGGGCGCCGGCGATGAAGTACCGCGCGATAGCGCGGGCGGACGAGTTTCCCGCCTCGCTCACTGATTACCCGGACCCGGAGCGGAATCTGGTTTCAGAGCGTGAGAGACGGCTTTACATGCTGAGGCAGCGTCTCACGGACATAGAGCCCTACAGGGTGGACCACGCGTTTTACGGGTATTACAGGCGTTACATAAGGGAGCACCCGGAGTGGTTCGTTCTCCGGAGAAGAAACCCGGCCGGAGCAGACACCTGCCGGTCACGCCAATAATCAGAACATCTCTTTCAGGGTCCAGTTTACAGCAAGCTCTGAAAAGAAAGATCCGGATGACCCGTCATTCAGCGGGTTGGATGATGTTTCATGGTACCATCACGAAGGCCTGTACAAATATACTGTCGGCAACGAGAGCAGCCTGGAGGATGCAGCCAGGATCCAGCAGGAAATACAGGAAGCCGGCTTCAAAGATGCATTTGTGGTGGCTTTCAGGGATGATGAAAGGATCAGCGCCGCTGAAGCCATCCGGCTCCTCAGCAAAGAGCAGGATCAATAAACAGATAAAATATATTTACTTTGAAAGTCAAGCGGGAAATTAAGCTGGGATTGTTTTTGGTTGTGACCCTGTTCATTTTTGTCTGGGGCTTCAATTACCTGAAAGGAACAGATATTTTTACCAGGCAGATACGGTTCCATGTCATTTATGATGAAACGGACGGACTACTTGAAACAAATGCTGTTACAATCAGCGGGGTAAGCGTTGGCCAGGTTGAACGTATCCGTTTTCACCCCGACGGTTCCGGCAGGGTGGTGGTCAGCCTTGTGGCCGACCGTGTAATTGACATCCCGTCCAACTCCGTTGCCATTCTTGCCAGCCCCGGTTTTGTCGGTTCCAAAGAAATCCGGATCAGCCTGGGTGATCATACTGAGCTTGTGAGTAATGGAGACACCCTCAAGGGCGTAAAGGAAGCAACCATCACCGAGGAAGTGATGTCCTTCCTGTTGCCTGTCAGGGAAAAAACAGAAGGCCTGATCACAGAACTCGAGGCTGTTTTAAAGGCAGCAAACCAGGTGCTTGACACAGAGAACAGGGAGAACCTGGCTGAAAGCATGAAGCTCATGCAAAGCACCCTCCGGAACGTGGACAACCTCACGGCCATGACAGAGGAGTCCTTTAAAAAAGAATCGGAACGGTTCTCCGGCATTCTTGACAATATTGAAAAAATCAGTGCAGATATGCGTGCAGCTGAAATTGAAAAAACCCTGAAACAGGCAGGTGAATCAATTGAGGGGTTTTCCGAAATCCTTGTCAGGATCAATCAGGGGGAAGGATCTGCCGGAATGCTGCTGACCAGCGATACGCTATACAGGAACATGGAGTCCTCTTTGCACAATCTGGATGCCCTGCTCAAAGATATGCGTGAAAATCCCGGGAATTATTTCAACATATCAGTTTTTGGAAGGTAAATTCGAATCTGCTGAAAACAATTAAACCACCACACACCATGCGTCAACTGATTTTCCGGGTATGCTGTTGCTTGTCTCTCGTGATGGCCACCCCGGCAGCCGCTGATCCGCCGGCCAGCTCCTCACCCTTATTCAGGGAGTTTAATACTTTCCGAAGTCAGGAAGCACTGAAGCATGCAAACTGGAGTGTGTATGTGGCAGACATCACCGAAGGCCGGGAAATCATCAGGCACAACATCCATCAGTTGCTCACCCCGGCATCCACGCAGAAACTGCTGACCACCACCTCGGCCATGATGATGCTGGATCACGATCACCGGTTTGAAACCAGGCTGGAGTACGACGGTTATATTGATGCGGAAGGAACACTGCATGGCAACCTTTATATCAGGGGAGATGGCGACCCCAGCCTCGGATCAGCCATGCTGGATGATACACTGGCACTGATCAATGTATTTGAACAATGGGGGGTTGCTGTAAAATCAGCCGGCATTCGCGCAGTGTCTGGCCATGTGGTTTCCGATGAACGGATTTTTGATGAAGAGATGGTACCAAGGCGATGGGTTTGGGAACACATCGGGAACTATTTCGGAGCAGGGGCCAGTGGCCTGACTGTCAATGAAAATGAATACAGC
>PWIY01000363.1 GCA_003560215.1 Bacteroidales bacterium
AACATCGGGTCGGGAGTTTCCAAACCTGTGATCAGGGGGCTGGGGTATTACAGGGTGGTGTTTGCCCGCAACGGAATCAAGCAAAGCGGTCAGCACTGGAGCAGCCATACCGGGCTGAGTGTGGATCAGCAGAACATCCATCATGTGGAAATTGTGAAAGGGCCTGCTTCTCTGAGGTTCGGATCTGATGCCATTGGCGGGGTGATCAATACCCTGCCGGCAGATATTCCCCAGCCCGGTGAGTTTGGCGGGCAGGTGTCGATGACAGGCAAAAGCAATACGAGGTGGCTTGGTGGCTCAGCAGGTTTGTCTGCCAGAATGGGAGATGTGTATGTTCATGCCAATGCGACCCACAATAACTTCGGAGACTTCAGGGTCCCGTATACGGATGTGTTCATTTTGCCAGCACCTGTCAGTGCTTCCGATGCTTCCCATGAGGTGGAGCTGGGCGAGTATGTGCCCAACACCTCAGGCAGGGAGAATGCTTTTTCCCTGACAGCCGGGGTTGTAAAGCCCTGGGGCCACAGTTATATTGACCTGAATTACCACTCAACCGAAACCGGTTTTTTCGACTGGATGGGGTTGCAGCGCGAAAGCATCAGGGAGCAGCATATGGAGAGCAACAGAGATATCAGGATCCCCAATCAGCGGGTGGATGATTATTCGCTGTATCATTTTACCAACGTTTACTTTGGAGACAACCGCCTTGAAGTGGCCCTGGGCTACCAGTACAATGTGTCTGCCGAGCACAGCCCGCTTTCTGACAGAACCGGGAATCGCCGGGAAGACCTTTTGTATTACCGTGAACGGGGTAACCTTGAACTCGAACTCAGCTTGCACAACCTCTCAGCCAACGTCATTTATTCTTTGAGGAGTTTGGACAGTCAGCAGATTGATTTTGTGCTCAACACAGGATGGGAGCAGAATTTTATTGACGGTTACAGTCACATCCTCCCCGAATACGAACGCCTTTCAGCCGGTGCAGGGGTTATCCATCAATATGAGTTTTCTCCCAGATGGAAAATTAACAGCGGGGCCAGGGTTGATTTTCACCGTTTTGAGATGAAGGAGACGCTGAATCCTGACCCGGCATTCGGAGAGGCAGTGTTCAATCCCGATTACCGTGAAATGTTCAGGGGTACCTCTTTTTCACTGGGAGTCAATTATCTTCCCGGGAGCAACACCATCATAAAAGGAAATATCGGGAAGAGCTACCGGATTCCTTCTGCCTATGAACTTGGTGCCTACGGCCTGCACAGGCATGAGGGAAGGTTTGAAAGGGGAGACACGCAAATTGACCCCGAACAATCATGGCAGCTGGACCTGGGTTTTGAGAGAAGCTGGCAAAACATGGAGCTTAGCCTGAGTCCCTTTGTCAACTACTTTTCCAACTACCTGTTCCTGAATCCCACACCCGAACTGCGGCCCGAAGGACAGGTGTATGAATACCAGCAGACCGTGGCTCTGCTTTACGGAGGTGAGATCAGTATTGACCGGACATTTTATGACCAGCTTTTCCTGATGGCTGCGGCAGAGTACGTGTACGCAGTGAATCTGGATAATATGATGTCGCTGCCTTTCATTCCTCCTTTTTCCGCACTGACCGGCGCTGAATACCGCTTTTTGAATACCGGCACGGTGAATAACAGCCGGGTGGGAATTGATGGCCAGTGGGCCGGGGCACAGAATTTTACTGTGCCCAACGAACTCAATACGCCCGGTTACTTTTCACTGAATGCCAATGTAAGTACAGACATCAGGATTGGCAGGCAAGATCTCAACCTGAGTTTTAGGGTCCGGAATCTGCTGGATGCCAGGTATTACAATCATATCAGCTTTTATCGCAGGATGCGGATCCCTGAGCCGGGCCGGGATTTTCAGCTGCATGTTACCGTACCATTTTAAAGATTTTTTTGTTTAACCCAATCGGCCGGAAGGCCCATACCAAAACCAATGAATAATGAAGCAGTTTTTGAAGATTTTTAGTTTTTTACTGGCGGGATCTTTTGTTTTTGTGTCCTGCGAAAAAGATGATGAAGACACCACCACGGCCCCAGAGATTTATGAGCTTGTGGCAGGTACGCACTATCCTGACGTAAGTGATACCATTGTTAAAAGACCCGGCGCAGAACTGATCGTTGACTTCAGTGCACGGTCACTGAATGACGGGAGGCTGGCAAGTTATCACATTGAGGTTCACGACCATCCTGAAAGTGGAAACCCTGCGGATGAATACAAACTTATTGATGAGCTTTTCGACAACGACCCTGTGTTTAACGGGTTGAGAAATGCCAGCATTCACAAGCATATTCATATTCCTGAAGAGGCCCCCCTGGGTGAATACCATGTGGAGATTGTTGTGGTGGACGAATTTGGAAATTCGACCATGGCTGATGCCCTGGTATACCTTGTGGAAGATGGTGATGATAACTAAATAACCGGTGATGTGTTTTCCGGCAGGGTTTGAAGGCCCTGCCGGAGACTGCATCCCTGTTTAAAATATACACTTTTAAAAATTTTACCATGAACAGAATGTTAAT
>PWIY01000030.1 GCA_003560215.1 Bacteroidales bacterium
CAAAGCTGCTTCCGAAAAAGTCAATGACGTTTTTGGAGAAACCGCCCATGGCGTCTGCCAGTGAGGGATACATCCGGCATTCAACTTGCCTGCCTCCCAAAATGGTGTGGATGCGAAACCCTTTTTTTTTCATTTCCCTGGCAATGGCAATGTCCTCTGCCGGTTTTTTCCTGAACTGCTGATGGAATAAATGCCGTTTATAAACCGCTGCATCAAACAGCATAAACTGTCCGTTGGCGGCTGCCAGGGAGGGGAGTTTGCTTTTCCTGGTCAGGCTCAGGGGAAGCAGGCTCAGCAGCACCCAGTTCATCAGCGGTACGCTGATCTTCTCCCCAAAACTTTTCATCCGTTGCCGGGGGAAAACAGACAGCAGGTCAAGCCGGAATTTTTCCCGGTGTGCAAGGGCGTCACCCAGGGCGGTTTTACCCAGCCTCACATCCGCATCCAGAAAAAGCAGGAACTTTCCGCGGGCCTCCGCGGCGAGCTGATGGCAGCCATGGTTTTTCCCCAGCCATCCCGGGGGCAATGCATCTCCGGAAACAAGGCGAATCCTGTTGTCTTTTTCCACACAATGACGAACCACGGTTTCCGTATCATCTTCGGAGAGGTCGTTGTACACGATGGCTTCCCAATGGGGGTGGTTCTGTGCCATGAGGTCTTCCAGCAGCCTGCCGATCTGATGGGCTTCATTTCGGGCAGGAACCAGCACCGACACCAGGGGCTGGCCGCTCACAGGCAATCCGGGTCGGAGCCACTGGCGGGTGAGCATATTGGAAACAGCCACCAGCAGGCGTATCACTGTGAAAACGATTATGGCCGTTGCCAGGTAGTCCATAGCTTATTGATTGGCCTTCCGGTTTTGCTGCTCAATGGCGTTTTTCAGAAATTCATTGTAGGCAGACGCTGCTTCTTCCGGGGAACAGAATGTGGCAGCTTCAGAGTGCTTCGTGGTTTTTTCGGGGGCTGTGTCCGTAAGACCGGAATCCCTGCCATCGGAGCTGTATCGGGTTGCCTGATCCAGGTAAATAGTCAGATCTGGTCTGCGGTGGTCAAAATAATCGGTGAGGGCAGCCAGGAACACCACCTTGGTGTCTTTCGGTGCTCTTTCCAGTATGCGAAACCATCCTTTCTCAAATTCAAGCGGATACTGATGCAATGACTGAAACTTTCCCTGGGGGAAAAGCAGCAGCAGGTGACCCGGGTTTTCAAGTATTTTTAAGGCGTAATCCATTGACTCCGTTGCCGTACGACTGTTTTTCCTGACAGAGAAGGCACCGACCTTGCGTAAAACCGGATGCTTTGACAGTTCTTCCTCAAGCATCATCACAAAAACCTTCTTTTTCAGTGTTTTGGTTACTGCATAACGGGCCAGAAAGCCATCCCACCAGGAAAAATGATTGGCAAGCAGCAGCACCGGGCCCTTGTGGTCATCCAGCTTGCTCCGGATACGGATATGCCGGAAGTGCCTGTGCAGGAGTCTTTTCATGATCCAGTCGGAGGCCCGGACATACAACGGATGGTGCTTTGCCGTAATCATATCAGAAAATTCTCAGAAGGATGTTCAATGCCAGGAAGAAGAAAAACTGGACTCCGAAAAGCCAGGGGGCCACCCTGTTGCCGGTGGACACTTTGGTCAGGTGCATGGCGCTGAGAAAAACCAGCGAGATGATGAACCATGCCTGGTAGTTTTGCAGGGGGATATCACCTCCTGCCCAGTGCCACATGTCGAGCCGGATGGCTGCAGGTTCCATGACGAAATCATAGGTAACCATCAATACGGCAGCTGTCAGGGCCTTCAGGGGCCAGAAAAGTTTGGTGTTTTCCATGATGGCGTATACGCAATATACAAGCATCATCCAGTTGATTCCGATAATCAGCGGGGTACCGAAAACTCTCATTCCCAGAGCCTCACCATAGGAGTAGCTGCCAAAAACGTGTCCGGTCATGACCCCGAGCACTTCAATGAGGTAACCGGTGATCACAATGAAGAGCAGTACGACGGCTTCCGGTGACCGCCAGCGCCGGTGGAAAAACAGCAATATGGCGGTGCTTAGCAGAATCGTCAGTGGCATGAGGTCGGTAAACAAGGGCCGGGTGGAAGGAAGGGTCAGCCCGACCAGTCCCACCAGGTAATAAATCACGAAAAAATAACCTGCCCATCTGGCTGTTCTGTGTTTTTTAATTTTGCTCATATTCAGTGTGTCTGTGAATTTGGTATTTCATCTGCGGCAATGCGTGCAGAAGCCAGGCAAAGGGGAATGCCTCCGCCCGGATGCACGCTTCCACCTGTAAAGTAAAGGTTTTTCAGGGACTTTTTAAAGTTGGGATGCCTGTTGAAAGCAGAAAAACTGCTATTGGAGCTCAGGCCATACAGTGAGCCCCGCCATGATCCGGTGTCGGTCTCAATGCTTCGCGGGTCGGCGATTGCCTCGGTAACAATATGTGGTTCGATCTCTTTCCCGGTAACCCTCCGGATTTTGGACAGGATATCTTTCCGGGCCTTTGCGATCAGGCTGTCCCAATCCTGCCCGG
>PWIY01000118.1 GCA_003560215.1 Bacteroidales bacterium
TACTCGCCTGCTGTACGCGGCAGCTTGAAAAGTTCCAGGGCTTCTTCCAGTGTGATGGTTTCCAGACTCTGGTCTTTTCGCAGGCTGGCAAAGCGGGGTTTTTCTTCCTCCTCCGCATCGCCGATCTGTACCATTGAACCGAAACGCCCGATTCGTGCATACACGTTGCGGCCACTTTTGGGGTCTTTCCCAAGGAGGCGCTGCCCGCTGCGTTTCTCAGACTTTTCCAATGTGTTTTCAACCTGTTTGTGAAAAGGCCAGTAAAATTCATTGATCACGCCGGTCCAGTCTTTCTGGCCGGCGGCCACTTCATCAAATTCTCTTTCCACCCTTGCGGTGAAATGATAGTCCATGATGTCGGTGAAATACTCCATCAGGAAGTTATTGACCACAATGCCGATGTCTGTGGGGAAGAGTTTGTTTTTTTCCGCGCCGGTGACCTCCTGCTTTTTTTGATCAGTGATGGTATTATCTTTTAACCTGATTACATCGTAGGCACGTTTGACACCTTCCCGGCTTTCCTTGACCACGTATGCCCTTTTCTGCACGGTGCTGATGGTGGGGGCATAGGTGGAGGGCCGACCGATGCCCAGCTCTTCCAGTTTTTTAACCAGGCTGGCCTCCGTATATCTGGGCGGATGCTTTGTGAAACGTTCTGTGGCTGTCATTTCATCCAGTGGGAGTTGCTGTCCTTCTGTAACAGGTGGCAGAATTCCCTCAGCAGCGGCTTCTTCCTCCTCGTCGTCGGTCGATTCCAGGTAAACTTTGAGAAACCCGTCAAATTTGATCACTTCTCCGGTGGCGGTGAATTTTTCCGCTGTTTTTGAAGGAGCGATTGTAATGGTGGTCTTTTCCAGTCTGGCATCACTCATCTGGGAGGCAACAGTCCGCTTCCAGATCAGTTCATAGAGTTTCTGCTCGGAAGCGTCATTGCCCGCCCGGTGGGCGTTCATAAAGGTGGGCCGGATGGCTTCGTGTGCTTCCTGTGCCCCTTTGCTTTTGGATGAATACTTCCGGAGTTTCACATAATCCTCGCCCCAGACCTTTTCGATCTCTTCCCTGGCCATGGCCATGGCCGTTCCGGAGAGGTTCACCGAGTCGGTTCGCATGTAGGTGATCTTTCCCGACTCATAGAGCTTCTGGGCCACCGTCATGGTGCGTGCAACCGAAAACCCCAGCTTTCTGCTCGCTTCCTGCTGCAGCGTGGAGGTGGTAAAAGGAGGCGCGGGAGATTTTTTTGCCGGCCTTGTGTCAATGCTTTCAATGGTAAAACTGCTTCCCTTGCATTTTTCCAGAAAAGACAGGGCCTCTTCTTTTGTTTTGAAACGAGTGGGGAGTTCGGCACGGACAGGCACCATCTGGCCTTTATGCTCCACGCTGAAAACGGCGGTTATGCGATAGCTGCCCTTCGAGGTAAACTGCTGGATTTCCCGTTCTCTGTCAACGATCAGCCTGACGGCCACCGACTGAACACGTCCGGCCGATAAAGCAGGTTTTACCTTTTTCCATAACAGGGGAGACAATTCAAACCCCACAAGCCTGTCAAGCACACGACGGGCCTGCTGGGCGTTAACCAGGTTGCGGTCAATGGTGCGGGGATTTTGGATGGCATTGGTGATCGCCCCCCTGGTGATCTCATGAAAAACAATGCGTTTGTAATCTGACTCCTTGAGCTTCAGGCTTTCTGCCAGATGCCAGGAAATGGCTTCTCCCTCCCTGTCTTCGTCCGTTGCCAGCCATACGGTTTCAGCCTCTTTGGCCATTTTCCTCAGGTCTGAGACAACGGTTTTTTTGTCTTTCGGGATTTCGTAAACAGGGGAAAAATCCTGTTCTATCTCGACGCCCAGCTTGCTTTTGGGAAGGTCACGGACATGGCCGAAACTTGATTTGACGGTATAGTCTTTTCCCAGAAAACCCTCAATGGTTTTGGCTTTTGCAGGCGACTCAACGATTACGAGGTTCTTTGTCATATACGCTGTATTTGGGGGGCAAAAGTAATCAAATTATAATTAATGCTTTGCGGGCAGATTATTCTGATGGCACAACCTGGTTGCTTATTTTAACACCCATGCCTTTATTTTTGATTAATTTTGCAAAAATAAAATACCGGGTACTTATTCTTATTCATTGAAAAACAGCTCGTGAGCAAAAAGATATATATAGAGACATATGGATGTCAGATGAATTTTTCTGACAGTGAGATCGTGGCCTCGGTAATGACCTCCCATCATGCAAAAATTGCCGGTTCGCCGGAAGATGCCGATGTGATCCTTCTGAATACCTGCTCCATACGTGATAATGCAGAGCAGCGTGTGGTGAACCGGCTGAGGGCCCTGCAGCATCTGCGCAAGCGTCGCCCCGGCCTGCTGATCGGGGTTCTGGGTTGTATGGCTGAACGCCTGAAAGAAGAACTGCTGGAGGAAAAAACACCGGGGTTGCGTGTTGACCTGGTGGCCGGGCCGGATGCCTACCGTCAGTTGCCCGAACTGATGGCAGACGCGGAAACGGGGCAAAAAGCCATCAATGTGCTGCTTTCCGCAGATGAGACCTATGCCGACATCAGTCCGGTGCGGTACACTCCGGGCGGGGTATCGGCATTTATTTCCATCATGCGCGGATGTGAGAATTTCTGTGCTTATTGTGTGGTGCCGTTCACCAGGGGAAAAGAGCGCAGCAGGGATCCCCGGTCTGTTGTAACTGAAGCCCGCCGGCTTGTGGCTGAAGGGTACCGCGAAGTAACCTTGCTCGGGCAGAATGTAAACTCTTACCGCTGGAAGGAAAATGGTTCCGGAAAAATCACCGGATTCAGTGAATTACTTGGAATGGTGGCTTCGGTGGATCCCCGTTTGCGTGTCCGCTTTGCCACTTCTCATCCCAAAGATATGTCGGATGAACTGCTTCACCGGATGGCAGATCACCCGAATATTTGCAAAGCCATTCACCTGCCCATGCAGTCCGGTAGTTCGGAAGTGCTTAAACGGATGAACAGAAAATATTCCCGGGAGGACTACCTTGACCGGATCGCTGCCATTAAACGCATATTGCCGGGATGCGGTCTGTCCACAGATATTATTGCCGGTTTCTGCGGAGAAACAGAGGAAGAGTTTGAAGAGACCCTGGACCTGATGGACAAAGCAGGGTTTGATTTTGCCTTTATGTTTAAATATTCCGAACGCCCCGGCACCCGTGCAGCAGAAAAATACACCGATGATGTGCCCGATGCCGTGAAAACCCGGCGGCTCACCGCCATCATCGACAAACAGCAGGCATTGTCAATGGAGAGCAACCGGAAGGATGTGGGGAAAACCATGGAAGTGTTGACTGAAGGACCATCCAAACGTTCCGGGCAAATGATGATGGGGCGTACCACCTGCAACAAAGTAGTTGTTTTTCCGGACCAGGGTTATCAACCCGGTGATTATGTCCGGGTAAAAATTACCGGTTGCAGTGCTGCGACACTGAAGGGTGAATCTGCGAATGAGGACTGATCAGATGCTTCAGGTGATTTCGGCCGGTTAATCACGGTTGTTCTTCGATATCATGGCTTCTGCGATTAAACGATCGGAAGGTGTCGTGACCTTGATATTCTCTATGTTCCCTTCCGTAAGGTAAACACGTTCACCTGATGCTTCCAGCACAGTGGCATCATCCGTGAATGACTCCTGGTAACTGATATCGTAAGCTTTTTTGATCTGTGTGGACCGGAAGCACTGGGGGGTTTGAACGAGTTTAACCCGGTCGCGCGAAATGGGGGTGCTCAGTGCCTTGTCCTTGATCCTGACTGATTCGTTGACGGAGATTACGGGAATGGCATTGCCCATCTTTTCAGCAAAAAAGAAAGCAGTGGATATGGTTTCAACCGACACAAGGGGACGCGCCCCGTCATGGATGGCAACCAGGGCATTGTGGGGGACATGCTTCAGCCCGTTCTTCACTGAGTGAAACCTTGTGGGGCCGTTGCCGGTTAAGGTGTGCGGGGTGGTGAGTTTATAACGGTGACAGATGCTTTCCCATTCACTGTGATGTGCTTCGGGCAGGACGAGTACGAACCTGAGCTCGGCCGAATATGCCAGAAAACGTTCAAAAACATGGAGCAACATGGGTTTCCCTGCAATATCCATCAACTGTTTCGGGACGGATGACTGCATGCGTTCTCCTTTGCCTCCCGCTGTGATCACAACATACTTTTCCATGGTCGAAAAAACCTAGTCATCCAGAATCAGCATGGCATCGCCGTAGGTAAAAAACCTGTATTTTTCCTTGATGGCTACTTTATAGGCGTTCATGAGCTGGTCAAATCCTGCGAATGCAGCCACCATCATCATCAGGGTAGACTGTGGCAGGTGGAAGTTGGAAACCATGGCATTGGCCACACTGAATTCGTAAGGAGGGTAAATGAATTTATTGGTCCAGCCCTGGTAGGGCTTCAGATGCCCGCTGATGGATACGGACGTTTCCATGGCACGCATGGTGGTGGTTCCCACGGCACAGACCTTCTGCTCTTTGTCTTTGGCTTTGTTAACGATTTCGGCCGTTTTTTCCTGAATGAACACCTCTTCACTGTCCATCTTGTGTTTGCTCAGGTCTTCCACATCCACATTTCTGAAATTTCCCAACCCTGCGTGCAGGGTTACCTCAGCAAAATCAATCCCTTTCAGCTCCAGACGTTTCACCAGCTCCCGGCTGAAATGCATGCCTGCCGTGGGCGCGGCAACAGCGCCTTCGCGTTTGGCAAATACCGTCTGATATCGCTCTTTGTCTTCCTTGTCTACCGGCCGCTTGATCTGTTTGGGCAGGGGGGTTTCACCGAGAGACTCAATGGTTTTTTTGAACTCATCGTAAGTGCCGTCAAACAAAAACCGCAACGTACGTCCCCTGGAAGTGGTGTTGTCAATGACTTCGGCCACCAGGTTGTCATCTTCTCCAAAATAAAGCTTGTTGCCAATCCGGATCTTACGGGCAGGGTCAACCAGCACATCCCACAGCCTGGCTTCCCTGTTGAGTTCCCTGAGGAGGAAAACCTCTATCTGCGCCCCGGTTTTTTCCTTTGTTCCATAAAGGCGCGCAGGAAATACCTTGGTGTTGTTTACCACCATGACATCACCGTCATCAAAGTAATCAAGAATATCCTTGAAACTCTTGTGTTCAATTTTGCCTGATCTTTTATGGAGAACCATTAACCGGGCTTCGTCACGGTTAGGCACCGGCTTCTCAGCAATTAACTCAGCCGGGAGGTTAAATTTAAAGTGAGATAGCTTCATGGACAGGGTGTTGGAAAAATTCAGTAAATGTATATGGGTCGTTTCGGGGAGTGCAAAGGTAATAAATTACAACGCCCTTGTCAACAGTTTTTTACACTAAAATCATCTTTTCGGGTAAAATGGGACTTATTCACCGGAATTGATCAAATTCCCGGATTACTTCTTCCATGCACATGGCGTCGTCAACTGAGTAGCCACCGATTTGTGTGCGCCTCAGGGTGCTTAAATAGGCTCCGCTGCCAAGGAGTTCCCCCAGGTCTCTGGCCAGCGCACGGATATAAGTTCCTTTGCTGCATGTAACCCTGAACTCCACTTCCGGCAGATCTACCCTGGTGGCTTCAAAAACCCCGATGAATATGTTGTTGGTCTTCAGAACCGTTTCCCGTCCCTGCCGCGCGTAATGATAGGCCCTTTCCCCCTTGATCTTTTTGGCTGAGTAAATGGGAGGCATTTGGTTCTGTTCCCCGCTGAGCTGTTGCATGGCCATGGTTATCTGCTCAGGAGTGATATGACTGAATGGCAGATCCTTTTCCGGGAGGGTTTCAAGATCGTAAGACGGGGTTACCTGACCAAGTCTGAAAGTTCCGGTATAGGTTTTATCCAGACCCTGATACTGTTCAATCTGTTTGGTTGCTTTACCCGTGCAGATGATCAGCAGCCCGGTTGCCAGCGGATCCAGTGTGCCGGCATGTCCGATCTTGATCTTTTTTATTCCGAGCCGGTGACGCAGCATCGACTTGATTTTATTCACCACGTCAAAAGAAGTCCATTGAAATGGCTTGTCGACGAACATCACATGCCCGCTCATTAATTTTTCGCGTAAGGAATCGGCTGTGGTCATCAGGTTTACAGGGAGCCGGTAATAATTGCGGTCAGGCCGATTACCAGGCAATAAATGGCGAAATATTCAATTTTCCCGCGGCGGACAATGGTAAGCATCCACCTGCATGCGATTACTCCGGCGATAAAAGCTGTGATGGCTCCGATGATCATGGGTGTTGTATCCATGGCCCCGGCACTTGCTTCCTCGGAAATGCGCAGCACCTTCAGGAAATTTGCCCCGAATATCGGGATCAATACCATCAGAAAAGAGAACCGGACAGCCTGGGCCCTTTCTATCCCAAAATAAAGCGCAGTACTGATGGTTGCTCCGCTTCGGCTGATTCCGGGCAAAACGGCTATGGTCTGTGCAAGACCGATCACGAGCGCACTTTTGAGGGTAACCTCTTTTTTGTTTTTGGGGGCAAAACGTGTCAGAAAGAGCAGGGTGGCGGTGATGAGCAGCATGGCTCCTACAAAGACCACCCTTCCTTCAAAAATATGTTCAATCTGTTCCTCAAACAGCAACCCCACAATGGCTGTGGGAACAGCTGAAGCCAGCAGGAGAAGGGCAAACTTCATTTCAGGGTTCCACTGGAAACGGAAAAAGTTTACCACCAGATTTACAATGTCGCGCCAGAAAACCACCACCACGCTTAAAAAAGTGGCTCCGTGCACAATGATGTTGAATGTAAAGAAATCATGGGGGTCTTCAAGGCCAAATAAAGCGCCTCCCAGTTCCAGGTGTCCGCTGCTGCTTACAGGCAAAAACTCAGTGAGGCCCTGAAGGAGGCCCAGTATCAGTGCTTCAAACCAGCTCATGTATTATCTCTTTTTGACGGTTTTGGACTTTGTTGGTTTTTCCTGCTTTTCTTTTTCGGAAAGGTTGGAAGTTTTCTTCATGATGGCGTAGATCTGAATCGCGTAACCCGCCAGAACAAGCAGGGGAGCCAGGGTCAACCTCCTGAAGTTGAAAATGGCATCGCTGAATTCTGCAGGATCCTCACTGCTTCCGCCAATCATCAGCAGGAAACCTAAGGCCGTTACCACCAGCCCGATGATGAGCCAGGTGTACTTTTTCCTGTCAAATAACAGGGCATCTCCTTGTTGTTTTTTGTGCATCAGTACAGGTATAAAAAGTCGGTTTTTATTTTCAGGTATTTTCTGACAGCAAAATAGGTGGATATCCAGCTGATGATGATTCCCAGGATCAGTACCACAGCAAAGAGCGTGAGCAGCATCCGGGTATCATAAAAGGCGGCCATTTCGGGTATTTGTCGCTGGGCTGCATAAAGGGTGGCGATCAGTAACAGGATGGTGATTCCCGCCCCGATAATGCCCTGCAGTACGCCACGGATGATGAATGGCCGCCGGATAAAGGCCTGGGTGGCGCCCACAAGTTGCATGCTTTTGATCAGGAATCGCCTGGAAAATACGCTAAGGCGTATGGTATTGTTGATCAGTGCAAAGGCAATCATCAGCAAAAGAATACTGAATACCAGCAGCCCTGCTCCGATGCGCCTGATATTCTGATTGACAAGATGTATCAGCGATTGCTGATAGTCAATGTCACTGACGATGGGCTCTGCCGAAACCCTTTCCTCGAATACCTTCAGGCTGTCTGGGTTGGCATGGCTGGCGGTCAGGTTGACCACAATGGACGCAGTCAGCGGGTTATATCCCAGAAATTCCACGAAATCCTCACCGAGCTCTTCCATGAGATCCTCGGCTGCTTCCTCGCGCGAAATGAACCGGGTCTGGCTGACCGCAGGCATTTCATCCAGCTTTTCCCGGAGCTGCATGATGGGTTGTTCCCCGGTATCCTCCTCGATAAACAGTGAAACGGCAATGCTTTCACGCATGTGATCGGAAAGTTTCTGTGCCTGCAGGATGATCAGTCCGAGCAGGCCCAGCACAAACAAAACCAGCGTAATACTTACGACAGTGGAAATGTAGGAAGACTTTAAGCGCCTGCCGATGATTTTGTCTTCTTGCCTTGCCATAACAACAGATTATCCTGCGAGCGAAATTAATAAAAATTGTTGAAAGAGAATTTATCTGTAATTTTGCGAAAAACAGCGACATTATGGCAAACAGAATCATGGATCCCATTGGCCGCCTGATGGGTTTGCGTTACAAATCACACCCCTGGCACGGGGTCGAAATCGGTAAAAAGGCTCCGGATGAAATCACCTGTTTTATCGAAATGGTGATGACCGATACGGTCAAATATGAGATTGACAAAATCACCGGTTACCTGAAAATTGACCGGCCCCAAAAGTATTCCAATGTGCTGCCCGCCCTTTATGGTTTTATCCCACAGACTTTGTGCGACACCGAAGTAGCTGCATTTGCAGTGGAAAGGTGTGGCCGGGATGATATTGTGGGAGACTATGATCCTCTGGATATCGTGGTGCTGACTGAAAAGTCCATATCTCACGGCAATATTCTTGTTGATGCCATCCCGGTCGGGGGTTTCCGGCTGATTGACCGCGGGCAGGCAGACGACAAGATCATTGGGGTGCTGAAGGATGATGCCGTTTACGGAGAGATCCGGGACATTGCCGACTGTCCACCGGCTGTGGTGGAAAGGCTGAAGCATTATTTCCTTACCTATAAGGACCTGCCCAATACAAGGCTGGATATCGAGATCACCCATACCTATGATGCAGAGGATGCCAAAGAGGTGATTCGCCGGTCGGTGGTAGATTACCAGATGAAGTTTGAAAATCTGGACAATCTGTTGTCAGAGGTTTAGCCGGGAGCTCAGGGGTTTAGCCGGCGCCTCCTCCGCCTGAACCTGCCCCTCCGCCACCACCTGCCGTGCCACCGCCACCGGCCCCGCTGGCGGAACTCATGGTGCTGCTTGTGGTCGTAATCACGGTGCTGATGGTGTCTCCCACAGATTGCAGCCGGGTGTTGTGCAGCACAATCCAGGCAAGATAACCGGTGTTGCCAGATGCTTCCAGACCCTCTGTAAGTTTTTTGAAATATTTGGGACCCAGGCCGAGTGCAAGGCCATAAACCAGGTATTCGTTGATGTCCTCTTCATCCAGTTTTTCAATTTCCGACTGAAAATGAAACCGTTTCAGGTGCCGGCGCAAGGACTTCCATTGCCGGTAAGCTTTTTCTCCTTCCTCAGTCCGTCGCAGCATCACGACGGCTGCAATGACAGAAAATACCGCCAACCCGGTCGGAATAAGCATCCAGGGGCCATAAAAGATGGTCAATCCCAGAAACCCCAACAGGGAGATGGTGCTGATCACAAATCCGATCTTCTGTCCTTGCTGGCTTTGGGGGTCATACCAGTTTTTCTTTTTTCCTTCCTGTTTTACTTTCTTCTTCCATTTAGCAAAGAACTTCTGCATTTTGGAGCTCTTCTTTTTCATCCGTTTCAGTGATAACCGGTCCTCACTTTCCGCCAATTCATCAAACAGAAAATGAAGGAGCTCAGTTTCAAACGGCAACAGGTTTTCCTTGTTTGATTCCCAATGCTCACGGTTCAGCATAAAGGAGGTATCGGTGATTTTCCGGGTTCCAAAGAATCCCTTTTTGGTTTCTTCTGTGCTTTCAATCCGCACAAAACCCCTGTAGGCAAGGTGGAACAAAGTGGATACAAGGGCGTTGCCGTTCACATCTGTCAGGTTCATTAAATAATTTACCATGGCTGGTCTGTCTTTGGCAGGAAGCCTGGTATACGCACCGGGCTTTTCACTGAGTGTGGGTTTTCTGCTGTACTTTCTCAGCAAGGTTATCCAGATCAGAATATACAGGAGGGAAACCGGGATAAACAACTGCCTTCCCCGTTCATGACGGGCTTCCTCCCTGGCCTTTTTTTCAAGGGCCTCACGCCGGATGCGGTTGGCTTCATCTGTAAGTGCAGCGGCCTCTTCCATCACCTCGTTTCGGATTTCTTCTTCTATGACCGGGAGGCCGGGGAAAACTTCCGGCGGGTAAAGAGCTCTCAGCTCAAGGTAGCTGTTGGCAGGCAGGCGATCCAGGGTTACGAGAATGGCACCTTCATCCTCAATTTGCGAAACGGCATCAAGGGAACCGTGCACCCAGTGTGCAGGTTCTCCTTCAGGCAAAGGTTCAGGTGGGTGGATCA
>PWIY01000123.1 GCA_003560215.1 Bacteroidales bacterium
GGGTAGAAGGAAGAAGGAAGAAGGAAGAAGGAAGAAGGAAGAAGGAGGAAGGTAGAAGGAAGAAGGTAGAGGGTAGATGGTAGAGGGTGGAAGGTGGAGGTTCGAAGGTAGAGGTTAGAGGTTAGATCCCGAAGGGATCACATGTTACTAACCACAGGAGACAGCCACCTGTTTTATAACCCCGAAGGGGTCAAACGTTACTAACTACATGCACGAACAAACTTCTGATCCCGAAGGGATCACATGTTACTAACACCAGGGGCAGGTACCTGCCTCTCTGACCCCGAAGGGGTCACATGTCACTTATGAAAGCAAACAACCAAAACAATGAATCCGCCCTTATGCTGGCCATACTTGGCGGGCTGTTTTTTTTCTTTATCTGGGTGCTGCTGGCCTCGGAAGGTTATATCGGGGATGCCGACAGTCTGACCCATTATAAGTTTTCCCGTTATTCCTGGCTCTATCCCGAGTTTTTGCTTCATCATTGGGGAAAACCGGTATTTACCTTGCTATCCAGTCCCTTTGCCCAGTTCGGGCATGGGGGGGTGTCCGTGTTCAACTTGCTGGCCGGATTGGGAAGTGGCTGGTTTGCATGGCTTTCGGCCCGGAGGCTTGGTTACCCAAATCGTTTGTTGCTTCCGTTTCTTCTTTTCTTTGCCCCGGTTTATACTTTTTTCATCATATCCGGCCAGGTCGAGGTGTTGTTCGGTCTGTTTGTGATCGCCACCGCTTATTTGTGTCTTGACAAAAAATACTTCTGGGCCGCTGTGCTCATCTCGTTCTCTCCCCTTGTCCGTACCGAAGGGATCATCATCATTCCGGTTTTCGGCTTGTTTTTTCTGGCAGCGAAGCAATACCGGGCCATTCCCTGGTTGCTGACCGGATCGGTCATTTACAGCATCATCGGTTATTTTCACTTCAATGACCTGTTCTGGCTGGTCAATCAGATGCCCTACCGGGGGGCGGAAGAGGCTTACGGGACGGGGTCGTTGTCCTATTTTTTTGTGAGGGCACCGAAAATGTTTGGCTGGCTGATCTCCCTGCTGGTCTTTTCAGGGATGGCAATGATTGTGCGTGAGATGCTGTTGCGGCGATCTGAGGCGTCGGTCAATGCATTCCTGCTCATATTGCTTCCATTTGTGGTGTATTTCATGGCTCATGTAGTGATGTGGTACACAGGCATCGGCCGGTCGCTGGGGCTTCACCGCTACATGGTCTCGATTGTGCCACTGGGAGCTGTGCTGGCCCTCAGAGGGTACAATGACATCATCGGGTTGTTCAGGGTACAGCGTCATGGTGGGCTGCTTACACTGCTGTTTTCGGTTTTTCTTTTGCTGACGGTGGTGAGTGAGCCATTCAGCAGGCATCAGATCCCTCACGAACTGGATCCCCGGAATAAGGTCATGAAAGAGGCCACTGATTTTATGCAGCAGGAAGGTCTTGACGACAATAAGATCTATTATTACGATCCGGCGTTCTTTTATTTCCTGGATCTGAACCCTTATGATGAATCAGAGTCAAGGCCTTTTGTTTACCGGGCTGCAGAACCCCATTACAATATTATACCCGGTGAAATTGTCATCTGGGACGGGCTTTTTTCACCCCTCCACCACCTGGAACTTGAGCAACTCATTGAGAGTCCTTATTTTGAAACCATTCAGATCTTTGAACCCGACGTTCCTTTCCAGGTTTTGGATACAACCTATAAGGTGGGTGTGTTTCAGAGGGTTGAGCCTGCAAAATGACTGGGGGCAGCCGCAGGCAATTGATATCCCCACACAATAGATCCACCCTGCAGCCCCGCACAACTGACAGCCAGCAGTGGTTAACGGATTGATCCCGCAATCCTGATGCGGGTAACTCCTTCAATCTGAGCATGATGATCCGTCAACGCTTATACTCCTTAACTCCTGTACAGCCGGTCGTTGTGCTGCATATCCATCCACATGGCGAATAGCAGGGACTGGAATCCGCTGATAAATAAAAACATAAAAGCCAGTGCGGTAAGGGGGTTGACATCGATGCCCTGCAAGGCCAGGCTGAGCATTTTGATTCCGTAGGGAATCGACAAAATCAGTAACAGGAAGGCGAAGTGATAAAGGATGAACAGCGGGTGGAAGTCCCGGAAAAGATACTTTGACCACAATCGCCTGAAAAAGGACCGGACGAGCAAACCTGCAATCGGCAGGATCACCTTGCTGATTTTAAGCTTGGATTTTTCTCCGATTCCATAGACCGGCCTGATGTCTACCTCTTTGATGGTGCAGGAAGCGATGTTCAGTTTCACCAGCATGTCGTTGGGCATGCCGTAGCGCGGGTATATGTCATAAAGTTTGATGGCCTCCAGTGCTTTCAGCGAAATGGCGGTATAACCGGTTTGGGTATCAGAAACCGACCAGTACCCTGAAGCAAGTTTGGTGAGGATCGTGAGAATGGCATTGCCAAGCAGTCGTTTTTTGGGGATGAGAATCGGGGCACTTTTGTGGGAAAGGCGGTTTCCCTTTACATAGTCGACCTCTTCGTTAAC
>PWIY01000041.1 GCA_003560215.1 Bacteroidales bacterium
CATGATTATCACGTTTTAACGGAAAGACTGGGGATACCCGATTATTTTCCCGGACAGGGTTCCATCCCGGAATTGCAACGGGAGTGTGGCATTGATAGTCAGGCTGTTTTAAGGGCCCTGAAAAATGCTGCAGCCCGCTTAAACCTTGATTCAACGGATCTAAAAAACCGAAAAACCGGAATGTATGTCAGAAACCATCGCCAATAGTGACCAGGTACTTATTGCATTTCTTCTTACTTTGTTTGCCGGACTGGCCACGGGTATCGGAAGCGCCATTGCCTTTTTTGCGAAAAAAACCAATACCCGCTTCCTTTCAGCGGCCCTGGGTTTCTCAGGGGGGGTAATGATATATCTGTCCTTTGTGGAGATCTTCCCGAAATCCATAGAGATTCTTGAGGCAGAAATGACTGTCCAGTCAGCTTATTTGCTTACGGTTGTGGCTTTTTTTACCGGAATGCTGGTGATCGCGGTCATAGACCGTCTGGTTCCGGATTTTGAAAACCCCCACGAACATAAGCGTGTGGAGCAGATGGGAGGGGAAGAAGCTGCAAAAAACAAAAAACTGTATCGCATGGGCATTTTGTCGGCCCTGGCCATTGCGATCCATAACTTTCCGGAAGGGCTGGCAACTTTTCTGGCCGCTTTACAGGACATCCGGCTTGGTCTTCCGATCGCCATTGCCATTGCCATTCATAACATCCCGGAGGGCATTGCCATTTCAGTACCGATCCATCATGCAACCGGCAGCAAAAGGAAAGCGTTTCTGTACTCCTTCCTTTCAGGGCTGGCGGAACCCGTGGGTGCAATCGTGGGGTTCTTCATCCTGATGCCCTTCATCAATGATGTGGTTTTTGGATTCCTGTTTGCGTCGGTTGCCGGCATCATGGTGTTTATTTCCATTGACCACCTGTTGCCAACCGCCAGGGAATACGGAACCGGTCATCTTCCGCTTTACGGTCTGATGGCCGGAATGGCCGTTATGGCAATCAGCCTGGTCTTTTTCATGTAGGGTGGTTAACAGCTTATCAGGGGTATAAGGTCAGAAAGCTGTCCATGAAACCATAATCACGTAATTCACTGCGTACCTTCAGCGCCTCTTCCCGGTCGGTGAATTCACCGACAATGATTTTATAGAGGTTTCTGCCATCCTCTATGGTAATTTGGATAAATACGGGATGTCCAAAATTTTGCTGGTAAGCGGAGGCAATGCCTGAAACCTGGTCGGGGTTTACGAACGAAGCGATTTGAATACCGATGCCCGAGGGCGATGCCTCTTCCAGCATAGTATCATAAAAGCCCTCATCCAGTGCGGTCAGTTCCCGTGGAGACAACCTTTCGCTCAGCATCCGTGTTTCCTGTTCAAAATTACTTTTTTCACCTGCCACATAAGAAGGTTCTTCGGCTGCAGCCAGATGATCCCGGGCTTGATCTTCGTTTCCCAGTTCCTGGTAAGTATGCCCGAGGTAGTAGTGCAGAACCGGATCATCCGGATAAGTTGCACGGGCCTGAATCAGATCTTTCAGCGCATCACTGTACAGACCGGTTTGGTAACGGGCCCTTCCTCTGAAAAAATGGACTTCTCCAAATCCTGGATTCAGGTTGTGGGCGACATCAAAATCCTGCAGGGCCCGTCCGAATTCTCCGGTTGCATAATAGGCTTTTCCGCGCTGAAAAAAAGAATAATAATCGGGACTGATACGAAGCGCCTCACTGTAATGATGAATGGCTTCGTTGTATTCGCCTTTTGCGGCGTAAGCCAGTCCGGTGAAGTAATGCACCTGATCGGCATATTTGTGGTCAGAACCGGTGATTGCACGGAAATCTTCCAGTGCCTGCTCATACTGACTGAGCTCAATATGTGCCAATCCCCGGTACAGGTAAGCATCGGTAAGGAAAGGATCAAGTTCAATGGCTGCATTAAAAGAGGTCAGGGCCTGACGGTAATTGCCTTCAACCCCTTTACGGACACCTTCGGAAAACAACTCCCGGGCTCGCCTGATGTCTCTGTCTGAAGGCTGGCCCATGCTTTCCCCGGACCAGAAAAGTCCGGATAACAGGATGATGATACAAAGGACTCGCATATGGAACCGGTCGGAAAATGAATGTTTGCGATAAAAAAGCTTTCAGGCAAATATAATGAATTATCGCAGGGCCCTGGTGTTCAGGAGCTGGATTAGTTTTCTGGAAACAGCATTGTAATACCGCCTGTTGTTGTAAAGACCTACCCAGCGGATTCCCTGTATGCTGTTGGTCAGGAAGCATTCATCCGCATTTTCCAGGTCACCAGGATTCAGTGGTTTCTCTGTCACTTCAAGGCCGTTTTCTGCAGCTGTTTCCATAACTACAAGGCGCATGATCCCCTCCACGCATCCCTGGTCAACCGGTGGTGTAAACAGTTGTTGTTCCCGAACAATGAAAATATTTGAGCTGGTTGCTTCTATGATGTTGCCCCCTTCATTCAAAATCAAACAATCGCCGAGCCCGGACTCCCGCTTGTAAAGGCTGGCCATCACATATAACTGGGCGTTGATCGACTTGATTGAAGAAAACTGATTGACTCCCTTGCGCATCCCGGTATATTCTTTCACATGAATTCCCCTGTTGTTCAGTACAAAATTTTCCTGGTCCAGTTTTTCTGATTCTATCAACCAGGAAACGCTGTTCCCAAGGGGCATGTAAAGTCCGCCATCTTCGCGGAATGCAGAAAAACGTACCCTGGCGTTTCCTGTTTCAGGATGATTGGCTAAAACAAGCTCTTTCACTGCCCCGGCGAAAAGGTCTTCTGACCAGTTATCTCCGGGATTGATCTGAAGCAGTTCAAGCCCGCGTGTCAGGCGCGAAAAATGTTTGTCTGCCCACAAAAGTTGTCCGCGTGATACCCGAATGGTTTCAAATAATCCGTCACCATAACGAAATGCCCTGTTGGAGGGTAACAGGCTGAAGTCTTCTTCAGGGATCAGCCGGCCGTTCCGGGATAGCATGTTCATCTGATGGAAATTTAAAATACATATTGGATGAACCGGGGGATGAATCCGGGATCCAGTAAGCCTGTGAACACTACTCCGAAAATGGCTCCCCAGAAGTGCACATCATGCCCCACATTATCCCTGCCTCTTTTGGCCATATAGGCAGAGTACACGAGGTAAAGTATGCCAAAAATAAATGCAGGAATGGGAACAGGGAAAAAGATAAAGACGATGGAACCCTGCGGATATACAAGAATACTGGCAAAAAGAACAGCTGAGACTGCACCACTGGCACCCACTGCATTGTAATAAGGATCTTTGGCATGTTTGAAATAGGCCGGTATCACGCTTCCGACCAATCCAACCAGGTATAACAGCAAAAAGAACAATGATCCTGTATTGCCGAAGTGGGCAGAGAACTCATGCTCCACATTGCGGCCAAAAGAAAAAAGGACAATCATATTCACCAAAAGGTGCATATAGTCCACATGCAGCAGTCCGTAGGAGAAAAACCGGTGCATCTGTTTGTGCTCCCTGATGGCGTAGGCATTGAATTTCATCCGTTCAAACATCCTGCCACTTCCAAAAGCAGAGATGCTTGCCAGAACGGTTGCAATGATGATAAACAGGGTGGCCGACATTTCAGTTCAGGATTTACAAGGTGTTTATTGATCAATACCTGATCTGCAACTGTTCAAAGGTATCATCCTCAATGATTCGGATCGCCTCCTTGAAATAATTTTCATGTTGCATGACCACCTGAATGTAGGCAGAAAAATCAAAAAGATTTCGGGCAATCTGGCCTTTGAGCTGGCGCTTAATATGTTCTACAGCCTTTTCATTATCATTATCGTCATCAACCAGGTCGTGCTGATCTGCTGCATAATTGCGCAGAGAATCGATCAGGGCCTCATCCACATGGAAATTTTCAATGAAGTCATTCACATTGTCGTATTGTTCGGATAAGGTCTGACGGTTGCGGTTGGTGTACTCAATTCCGAAAGTATTGAGAACCCCGCGCCTCAGCATCCTGGAATAATAATCCGAAACCTCGGCAGTATCAAGGGGAGTGAAAAAGTCAGGCATGATTCCGCCTCCGCCATACACTGCCCGTCCGTTGATCTTCGTGCTGTATTTCAAAGAGTCAGGAAATGTAATGTTCTCAGGGCTTACCAGTTCCCCTGACGAAAGGCGGTTCGACAGATCGGCATAATACTGATCGGTACCCTCATCGTATGGTTTCTGAATGCTACGCCCGGTGGGGGTATGATATTGTGCCGTGGTCAGCCTGATAGCAGATTCATCAGGCAGTTCGAAGGGTCGCTGAACCAATCCCTTGCCAAAGGACCTTCTTCCGACGATCAGCCCCCTGTCCCAGTCCTGAATTGCTCCGGCGAAAATTTCACTGGCGGAAGCAGAACCTTCGTTGATCAGCACAACAACTTTTCCTTCCTTGAAATTCCCTCTCGAAGTACTTTTAAATTCCTGCCTTGGGGCAGCATGTCCTTCTGTGTAAACAATCAGCTGATCACGTTCCAGGAATTCGTCGGTCAGGTCGATGGCCACATCAAGGTAACCACCTGAGTTGTAGTTCAGATCCACGATGAGGTTGGTCATTCCCTCTGACTTCAGGTCACTGATGGCATCCCTAACTTCCCGCAGGGTGGTGCGTGCAAACCTGTTGATCTTGATGTACCCGGTTTCTGGTGTGGCCATGAAAGCGGCATCAACCGAATGGATCGGAATCTTGTCACGGGTAATTGAAAAGTCAAGTAACTCAGCAGCTCCGGTAAGATGAATGGAAACCTCCACTTCCGTGCCACGCTCACCGCGCAGCTTTTGCTGTACAAATTCATTGGTTACATTGCTGCCATAGGATTCTTCGCCATTGATGTACACAATCTTGTCGCCGGGCATCAACCCTACCTTTTCGGAGGGTCCGCCCGGAATGGGGCTGACCACAACAATGGTATCATTGATCAGATCAAACTGGATCCCGATCCCTTCAAAACTGCCCTCCAGCGGCTCATTGGCCCTTCTGAGTTCGTCAGCGGAAAGATAACGACTGTGCGGATCCAGTTCACGGAGCATGCCCCGAATGGCATCTTCCACCAGTTTTTCATCATCAAGCTCTTCAATGTAGGCGAATTCTATAAACTGCAGTGCCCGCTGAAGCTTTTCCATTTGCTCCTGGCTGACCTGGGAAAACGATGAGGCTGCCAGTGAGACAAGCAGTATTGTAAGCGTCAACAGGCGGGTCATGTGCTTAAGTGTTTTCATTCGTGGGTGTTTCTTTTGTGCTTAAAAAACAGGATCTTTAAATGGTCTCAGATCCGGTTATAAATAAATCAAACTATTACGTACTTTTGAATAAACAAAAACAAAGCCAAAAATTCTTTGTAAAAAAAGAAAATCCATTACAGTTTCCGGCAATCCATACAAAATTAATAAAAAGGAGGAAAAACGGCGGTTTCTGAACAGCCTGATTTTTCCGGTGGTTTTTGTATTGATCCTCTGGTTGGTCAAATCTGCAGAAATGGCCTTTGGGCTGTCATTAGCGGAATTTGGCATTTACCCTCAAACAACTTCCGGGTTAAAAGGTATTTTCTTATCTCCTCTGATCCATGGAAGCTTTTCTCACCTGGCTTCCAACAGCTTGCCCTTGCTGGTGCTGGGAACAGCCCTGATGTATTTTTACAGGGAGGTGGCTGCACCGGTTTTTCTATGGGGTCTGCTCATTACCGGATTCTGGGTTTGGCTGATGGGAAGGCCTTCATACCATATCGGTGCTTCCGGAATTATATACTGCCTGGCTGCTTTCCTGCTGGTCAGCGGTATCATTCGCAGGCACCCCCGGCTGATGGCTCTTTCACTGCTGGTGGCTTTTCTTTACGGGGGCCTTATCTGGGGGGTCTTTCCTGTACGTGAACACATTTCCTGGGAAGGACATTTAATGGGGATGCTTTCGGGTGCTTTGCTTGCCTGGTTCTACAGGGAGCACGGACCCCAGCGTCCGCTGTATTCATGGGAACTGGAAGAGGAGGAGGAAGAGGAAGAGGAAGAGGGAAAAAAGGGGGAAGCTGAGGGTGGAGATGTGACCATTCATTATGAACAACCCGATTGATTTAATCCATGCTGCTTAATTACATGCTGCCGCGGTCTATTTCGCGCTGTATGTCTTTCTTTTTGATGGTCTCCCTTTTATCATGAAGTTTTTTGCCCTTGGCCAGTGCGATCTCCAGCTTGGCAAGTCCTTTCTCATTGATATAGAGACGGGTAGGGACAAGGGTCAGGCCTTTTTCTTCCAGCTTGGATTTGAGCTTTTTCAGTTCCCGGGCGGTAAGCAATAACTTTCGTTCACGCTTGGGTTCGTGGTTGTTGTAGGTTCCGTGAGAGTATGGTGCAATATGCATGTTTCTCACAAACAACTCATGCTTGCTGAAAGCACAGTAGCTTTCCGTTAGGCTGGCTTTTCCTGCACGTATGGATTTGATTTCGGTGCCGGTAAGTACAAGACCTGCCTCGAACTTTTCAAGCAAAAAGTATTCAAAACCGGCTTTTTTGTTTTTGATGTTGATCTTACCTGACATGGGTGCCTTTTGTTTGCCCCGCGAATATAGCAAAAATAAGGGATACGGGTTTTTTTATCGCGAGTCAAACCAAAAAGCGAATTTTATTGTTGCCTTATTCGTAAAAAAATATACTTTTGCAAAAAATAAAACCCATTACATATGTATTGGACTCTGGAACTGGCATCAAAACTCGAAGATGCTCCCTGGCCCGCCACCAAGGAGGAGTTAATTGACTATGCCCTTCGATCGGGAGCCCCGATGGAAGTCATTGAGAATCTTCAGGAAATTGAAGACGAAGGCGACGTTTATGAAAGTATTGAGGATATCTGGCCTGACTATCCCACGAAAGACGACTTTTTCTTTCACGAGGATGAATACTGATGGCCCCTGTATGGTTAATGGTTAAGGCAAAAACCGGCTGAGGCCGGTTTTTTGCGTTTTAGCCCTTGATGAATTGTATATAGTTTTGATTAACTTTGTTTTTCCATAAAAGACCCATCTATGCTCAATTATGTAAAGAAAATATTTGGCAGTAAAGCTGACAGGGATTTCCGGGAAATAAAGGGAACCCTTGAAGCCACCAAACAAGCCTATGAATCCATTAAGACCCTTGACAATGACCAGCTCAGATCAAAAACCCTGGAGCTGAAAAAACGGATTGAGGAGAACGTTCAGGAAGAACAAAAGCAGATTGACACGCTGCGGGAACACCTTGAAAACAATTATAATATTGACATTGAGGAAAAGGAACGGATTTATCAGCAAATTGATGCCCTGGACGACAAACAGAATGAGAAAACGGAAAGCCTCCTGGGAGAACTGATCCCTGAGGCTTTTTCTGTGGTCAAAGAAACTGCCCGTCGTTTCAAGGAAAATGAAGAGGTGGTTGTTGCCGCAAATGATTTTGACCGGGAGCTGGCGGCGATTAACCCCAGCATCGAGATCAGGGGTGATAAAGCCTGTTACAAAAATCAATGGATGGCAGGCGGAAACATGATCACCTGGGATATGGTGCATTATGACGTGCAGCTGATTGGCGGGATCCATCTTCATAAGGGGAAAATCGCTGAAATGGCCACCGGTGAGGGAAAAACCCTGGTTGCAACCCTTCCGGTTTACCTGAATGCCATTACCGGTAAGGGCGTGCATATTGTGACGGTCAATGATTATCTGGCCAAGCGCGACTCTGAATGGATGGGGATGCTTTTTCTGTTTCACGGGCTGAAAGTGGACTGCATTGACAAACATCAGCCTCACTCACCCGAAAGGAGGAGTGCCTACCAGGCGGACATAACTTATGGAACCAACAATGAATTCGGGTTTGATTACTTGCGTGACAATATGTCGCGAAACCCCGGTGAGCTTGTGCAGCGAAAACTCAACTATGCCATCGTGGATGAGGTGGATTCGGTGTTGATTGATGATGCGCGTACGCCCCTGATCATATCCGGCCCGACCCCGCAGGGCGAGAAACATGAATTCCACGAGATGAAGCCCAAGGTGGAAAAACTTTACAGTGCCCAGCGAATGTTGGTTACCAACCTGCTGGCTGAAGCCAGAAAGCTTCTGTTCCCCAAAGAAGGTGAGCCCGACGAGAAAAAAGGGGGTGAGTTGCTGTTGCGCTGCCACCGCGGACTTCCGAAAAACAAGGCCCTGATTAAATTCTTGTCCGAACCGGGCATGAAGAGCATTTTGCAAAAAACTGAAAACCTGTATATGCAGGAACAGGGCAAGCATATGCACATCATAGATGATGAGCTTTTCTTTGTGATTGAAGAAAAAAACAACTCCATCGAACTGACAGAGAAGGGAATTGACCTGATCACCAGTCAGACCGAAGACCCCAACTTTTTTATTCTCCCTGATATTGGTTCAGAAATGGCTGAGCTTGAAAAAGCAGACCTGCCATCCGAAAAGAAAATGGAGAAGAAAAATGAGCTGCTCAATGATTTTTCCGTAAAAAGTTCCCGGGTTCATACCATCAACCAGCTGCTGAAGGCTTATACGTTGTTTGAAAAGGATACGGAGTATGTGATCATGGACAATAAGGTAAAGATTGTTGATGAGCAGACTGGCCGTGTTATGGAAGGACGCCGTTATTCGGACGGACTGCATCAGGCCATCGAGGCCAAGGAAAATGTGAAGGTTGAGGCAGCCACCCAGACATATGCCACGGTAACGCTCCAGAATTACTTCAGGATGTACCGTAAGCTTGCCGGGATGACCGGTACGGCAGAAACAGAAGCAGGGGAGTTCTGGAATATTTACAAACTGGATGTGGTGGTTGTACCCACCCACAGGCCGGTGGTCAGGGAAGACAGGGAGGATCTGATATACAAGACCAAAAGGGAAAAATACAATGCCATCATTGATGAGGTGGGTGAGTTGATCAATGCCGGACGGCCGGTGCTTGTGGGTACCACATCCGTGGAAACATCCGAGTTGCTGAGCCGGATGCTCAAATTGCGATCAATTCACCATAACATTCTCAATGCCAAGCATCACCAGAAGGAAGCACAGATCGTGAAAGAGGCCGGTCAGGCCGGTACGGTGACCATTGCCACCAACATGGCCGGGCGTGGTACCGACATTAAACTCGGCCCAGGGGTTGTGGAGGCCGGCGGGTTGTCAATTCTTGGTACTGAACGGCATGAATCACGGCGTGTTGACCGTCAGCTGCGCGGACGTGCAGGTCGCCAGGGCGACCCTGGGTCATCCCAGTTTTTTGTGTCCCTGGAGGATGACCTGATGCGGGTATTTGGTTCCGGCAGAATTTCCTCACTGATGGACAGGATGGGACTGAAGGAAGGGGAGGTGATCCAGCACTCCATGATCACCAAGTCGATTGAAAGGGCCCAGAAAAAGGTGGAGGAAAACAACTTCGGTATCCGGAAAAGGCTGCTCGAGTACGATGATGTGATGAATGCGCAGCGTGAAGTGATTTATAAAAAGCGCCGCAATGCACTTTTCGGAGAACGACTGGCCGTGGATATCGCCAATATGATGTTCGATACATGTGAGCAGATGATCCTGGAATATCAGGAAACTGGCGATTTTGAAGGGTTTACCTTTGAGCTGCTAAGGACTTTCGGTACAGAACCCCCGTTCAGTGAGCAGGAGTTCATTGAGGGCAAACCCGATAAGCTCAACGAATCATTGTATGCTGTTGTGCTGGAATCCTACAGAAAGAAGAATGAACAGATCGCAGAATCTTCCTTTCCTGTGATCAGGGAGGTTTATGAGAAGGCATCTCAGAAATATGAGAATATTGCCATTCCGATTACCGACGGAATGAAGACCATGAATGTGATTGCCAATCTGAAAAAGGCCTATGATACCAATGGAAGAGAGGTTTCACTGGCCATTGAAAAAGGGATCACCCTCACCATCATCGACAATTCATGGAAAGACCATCTCCGGGAAATGGATGACCTGAAGCAATCTGTGCAGGGGGCCGCCTATGAGCAGAAAGATCCGCTGCTGATCTACAAATTTGAGTCATTCGAATTGTTTAAACGGATGATCCAGCAAGTAAACAAAGACATCATTTCCTTCCTTGGCAAGGCCCGGTTGCCGGTGCGTGATCCCGACCAGATCCAGCGCGGCACCGA
>PWIY01000313.1 GCA_003560215.1 Bacteroidales bacterium
AAATACAGGGGCAGCATCAGGATAGCCAGGCCGATCATGGGTTCAGTCGGTATGCGGATCATCGATTCCTGCAGAAAGGGAAGTGGTGTGGAAAAGGGCAGCAAAAATGCAGCAATTTTCATGAAGGCAGGTTCCAGGTCTTTCTGCACCAGACCCCAGGCAAGCAAGACAGAAGAAAGAGCGATCAGGGGCAATGCGAATAGGGGTCGCCAGAATACCAAAGACCATGACAATACAAAAAGTCCTGCCATGATTGGGAGGAGGAGGTTCTTGCCGGGCTGCATTGTTTGTTTGTTGGCAGTCATATTTCTTTTCAGGGTGATGAAGCAAACCGATTCAAAAAACGCTTGCGGGGTTTTCTTAATTCTAAAATTAGTCTAAAAATAACAAAACACTAGTGTTGCGTTGCTTTCGCTCAAATAAACTCATTGGTTGTTCGGTATGAGTTTGACAAATGTGTTAATCGAAATTACGGGGTAACTGGTGTAAGGGAGCAGGCGTAGTGGCTCGGGTTAATAAAAAAAGCCACCCGGATGAGGTGGCTTTTGTGAACTTGTTTTTTTACATATATCAGGCTGCGGACTTCCTGTGGAAACGAACGGCCACAAGCCCGATCATTAGCGCAAACCCGAAATAAAGTGACCAGTTGGAGAGGGGGATGGGTGGAATCTTGTAGGTAATCAAAACGATCTGGCCCCCGTCATAAGAGATGTCAAACCCAACGCCTCGGTTGTCCACCAGGATGTCATCAAATTCACCTGATAGTGTACCATCATAAGTAAAGATGACGAATTCGTCTTCCAGATATGGGATATAGCCGTTTAGGATGATGTTAAGGGTGGCACCAGTGATGTCGAGGTCCCCGGTTACTTCTATCTGGTCATACTCATCACAAACACTTTCTCCCCGGATATCCATATCAAAGGTTGTGGCAGGGATTGCGGTCAGATCACCATCTATGGTTACACAGCCCGGACTAGTGCCGGGTGAAAAGGTGACGCCTGCCATGTCGATAACATCTCCTGCATAGCTGCCCGTGCTCATCTTGACCACATCGCCTTGCCTGGCGGCAGCAATAGCATTGTTGATTCCGTTTGAATCATCAGATTCATCCACAAAAAAGCTGACAGGGTCATCTGTTTCTTCTTTAGGGTCAAACCCCAGCCAGGGTGAGTATATTACATCTTCGCTGACTTGGTCCCCATCACCGGGGCCTGCTCCGCCAGGCCCTGAGTCGTCGCCCCAGAAGTTAAGTCTGCCATCGGCTTGTATGTCACCAGAAGAATTGTATTGGATCCCCGAAAACACATTGCCCTGGATTTTATTTTAGTTGATTACTGGCTTTAAACTGCCGTTATCAACTATGAAGAACCCATGGTCCTTATTGTTTTGAACAATATTTTTTTTAGCCACAAACTTTGGTTTGTCAGCTGTTTTGTCAGATTCATTGATAACCCAAACCCCGATATAACTTTCTGCAACGGTGTTTCCTTTGAGCTTCCAGAGGTTGACGGTGAAATCATTTTTATCTGTGCTCTTACCGGTCAGTTGCTATTGAATAAGAGTCATCAGGTCTGCATCGTAGAAGGAATTACTCTTGAAAGAATCCGTGAAGATATCATAATCTGTCGCACCTATTCCGAGTAAACCACCAGTAATGGTGTTGTCTTCTGCTATGATGTGAGGACTGGAAAAAACATAAACACCAAAGACCATTTCCCGGATAATGTTTTTCGAAATGGTGAGGCCATCGGAGTTATCAATTAATATTCCTGCAAACAGATCGTAATGATGTGGCTCCGTGCTTTCATTGTCTAAAACATCTTGTGTGATCATGTTCTTTTCGATCAATGTGTTGGCGGCGTCAGTGACCCTGATGGCAGCGGAACCCAAAGACAGATAACCATTTCCCTTGCCATTAATGTCTGATTGATACCCAAACACATTCATTACTTTATTGCCGGTGATGGTAACGTTTTGATGTCGGGATACCTGAATACCATGAGCCTCGCCCTGGGCTCGAATATTGGTTATTGTGCAATCGGTTATTTCTGCCGTCCCATTTTCTATTCGTATACCAGATGATGACGAGCCAGGTTCAGATGGGCTTATGCTGTGTACGATCATGTTGTCGAGTTCAACATGTGCTCCTGCGGCAAATATTGCACTATTGTAATTTGCGTGGTTTTTTCCATCGATTTCAATCCCGGAAAAGGACACTTCAGGCGGCGAATTTGATTTAATTATGGAATAGATGCTGACTATCGCCGGGTTCCGCACCTTCTCTTCGCTTTCATGTTTTACCGGAAGCTGAGGTGCGATGATAACAGGACGGTCATCCCCTTCAACCATGCCATTGATTGTGATGCTTTTCTCAATTTGGATGGTTTCGGTGTATGTTCCGGGTGCCACCTCGAGGATGTCGTCTGGGTCAGCGGCACTAATAGCGCCCTGGATGGTAATGTAATGGATTTCCTGGGTGGTGTTGAATACATGAACTGAGGTTTCAG
>PWIY01000168.1 GCA_003560215.1 Bacteroidales bacterium
GCAAGCCGACAAAGAGATGAAAGAGGTACGTTTGCTGGACATACTTGGTAAAGTGGTATACAGCCGGACGGTAAACAGCGACAGCCACGAAATCACCGTGGAAGGGTTGAACGAAGGGGTCTATTTTCTGCAGGTCACTACTGCACAAGGTGTGACAACGGAGCGGATCCAGATAGCCAGGTAAAAGCAGGATAGGAAGATAAAACAGTTTAATTATGAAAACAACTGGTTTATTTCTGTTCGCGATACTTCTGACAATGGCCCTGCAGCATGAAGGTCAGGCACAGGTATATGCCGGTGGCAACATTGGGTTCCATTACAAGGATGGAACTTATCTTGATGTGGCACCCCTGATCGGGTATCGCTACAATAAGCTTGACATCGGCATCTCCCCTTTTCTGTCATACCGCGACAGAAGAGATCAAGACCCAAGGTATGCCTACGGAAACCGTACATTCGCCCAAATTACCTTCATGCCCAATGTTTTTGTCCACGCAGAGTTTGATGTCAGCAACATTGAAAGGGCCGACGGCAGCCGCAAATGGATCAATGCTTTTCCCGTTGGCGGCGGTTACCGTTACAGCCTGGGCGAACGGACGCAGGCTTATGGCATGGTATTGTACGACCTGATGCTTGATGACGACAGCCCGGTTGAGCAGCCCATCGTCCGCGGGGGTATCGTTTACAGCTTCTGACATGCAAACTTTCACAGAAACCCACAAACGGCAAACTTCCCATCCCGCAATCTGATCATTGCAAGACAAGAAGTTTTACCGCGAAGTCCGTTGTATTTCTACCCGGTTACTTCATCCCAACTGGCGGTTATTCGATATTACACAATCCTCGTGCAACTTGCACAAGGCAGCGGATCGTCATTATTGCAGTACAAACCTGAACTGAAATTTGACTGTCTGATCCATAAACGAGGGGATTTCCAACTCCGGAAATGACTCCAGCACCCGGCGCCCCTCGGCCACCAGCATCCTGTGGTTTGATGACTCCCTTTGACCGGCATCGGTCAGGGCATTGGCCACAATGATCACCTCGTCTGCTTCCACGTAGTTTCCGTCAGGCTTCTGGCCGGTCACTTCCCTGATAGCCCCGTCATTGCCTACACGGGCATACAATTCAACCACACCAACCTGACCCGATTCGGCAGCCTCTCTGGGATACCTCATATTGGCCATGATGTACTGTTTCATTTCTTCCACCGAGGTGATGCCGGAAGCAGCATTTTCTGCATACGACCGCGGCATTTCCCCGGTCTGAGCTACCTCAGTGCCTGAAATCCCTGACAGGTCCGCCTGGGCAGTTACAGTGTCTTTCCCGGAAAGGGAAATAATCAGAACGGCAAATACCGGTATGATTGCCAGCCTGGCAATACCGGAAAATCTATGTTGATTGTTGTTTTTCATCATGATAATTCGTTTTTTTAGATTACTTGAGTTTAGTTCGGTAAATAATGGGGGTTGTACCCTGTTCCGGACCATTGACAGTATAGCCAGTTGGTATTCAGTGCTATCAGATTTTTGGATGACAATGTCGTCAGCCCGGAATTCGAGATTATTTCTTACAGCTTTAGCCTGCAGCCTTGCAAAAGGATTAAACCACTGCAGGCTCAGCAACAATTCAGTGATCAGGATATCAAGAAAATGCTTCTCCTTCGAGTGCACCAATTCATGGGTAAGCACTTTGTCGAGTGAAGGATGGCCCAAAACATTTTTCCCGATGATGATGTTGTCCAGAAAGGTAAATGCACGGATATTGTCTTCTGACACATACACATTGACGCCCCTGACCCATTCCCTGCTGGCACCTTCCTTTATGCGGGCAGCCGTTGAGTATGCATATATCAGCCTGGCCAGGTAATACGACGCTCCCGCAAGATAAATTACAAGTAAAGTACCTGCAATTAGCGGTAAGCCTGCCCTATCAGCCCCGGGCACCACAGAACCCTGCATCTCTGCACCGGAAGCGCCCGGTGCAAAAAACACATCGGCCGGTGCAGCATAAGCCGTTGTCTCAAAAGTGATCAAAGGAATCAGAAATGAGACCAGAAAAGACCCAATAAGATAGAACCGGTTGAATACAAATTGTTTGTGCTTTCGAAGCAGAAAATGATAGGTCAGGTAGCACACAGTGATGGACACCGAAACCTTTAGCAGGTAAATCAACAACTCTTCCATAGCTTATTTGGATTTAATGAGCTTCAGGATCTCTTCAATCTCTTTTTGATCAAGGTCTTCATCTTCCACCAAAGAGGCAACTGCCCTGGAAAACGAGTTGTCAAAATAATCACTGATGATTTCCTTGATGAAAGATTTCCGGTATTCTTCTTTGGATAACAGGGGATAATACTCATAGGTGTTTCCGTACCGGGTATAACCGACAACCCCCTTATCCTGGAGAATTCTGATCAAAGAAGAAATTGTATTGTAATGCGGCTTCGGCTCAGGGTATTCTGCAACAATATCCCTGACAAAGGCTTTTTCCAATTTCC
>PWIY01000129.1 GCA_003560215.1 Bacteroidales bacterium
GTTGAGCCGGTCAATAATGACCTGATGTCCACTATGCACACCGTCAAAAGATCCGGTGGTAACCACCGGGTTTTTGATCTTTCCGTTTGTTTCCGATGTATGGTAATACACATTCATGACAACACAAAAATACCAATAAATGGGGAAAACCGGGCTTTTATGCCTTTAATGTGTTTTCACCAGGTAAGCAAGCTTCTCCAGCGATGTAACGATGTCATACTCTTCCAGGTATACATCCGGCGGAACGGTAAGCGGAACTGAGGTATAGTTCAGGATTCCCCTGATTCCGGCATCCATCAGTTTTTTTGCAACAGCGTGGGTCGCTTCAGGAGCCACAGTCAGTACAGCAATGCTGACCCCTGATTCTTCAATGAATTCCCTGGTCAGTTTATTGATATGATGACAGGGTATCCCGGCCATCATCCGGTCTGTTTTCTGCAGGTCATTGTCAAAGGCAGCCACGATGGAAAGCTTCTCTCGCTTGCCGGCAAAATAGCTTGTGATGGCCCGTCCGAGGTTACCCATCCCCACGATGATGATGTTCTGGCCACCGGGAGTGTCAATAATATTGCCAATCAGGGCCACAAGATCCTTGATTACGTAACCTTTGCTCTGGCTGCCTTAATAACCGATGAGCATAAGATCCCTCCGGACCTGTACAGAGGTAAGGTTCATCATTTTGGCCAGTTCATGCGAATAAATGTTGGTCTTTCCCTCCTGGATGCTGTTATAGAGGATCCGCCTGTACTGGCTTAATCTTTCAATGGTTTTACCCGGTAAGTCAGGATTCTGGTTTGGTGACATGAATGGGAGCAATAATTGATGTTTCAGATTTTAAGCAACTTGTTGATCTCCTTCTGCAGCTGATCTTTTCGGATCCCTTTGTCCATAAAGAGGTCTGCCTTGATCCATTCCTGGCCTTCCTCCGTATCCACATCAAACAGCATTCCGGTTTCTGCAGTAACCGCGGAAGCAATAATTATGGGAAGATCCGGATACTTTTGCTTGATTTTATGACAGAGGATGAAACCGGTGTCCTGATTCTCCATCATCAGATCAAGAATGGCCAGATCCGGGCGTTCTTTCTCAATAATATCTTCCGCTTCCTTCTGTGTTTCTGCCGATATTACCTCGAACCCGAGATCCTGGATGGTCATCTTCATCTGAAAGAGAAAATCGGGGTCATCATCAACAATCAGAATGGTCTTTTTTTCCTTTGCCAACATGACGGTCTTATTTAATGGTATTTAAATCCTTGTCTGCTACATTTTCGGTTTGCTTACTAATGCTCTCAGCCCTCCTGGGAAGCGTGAGGTAAAATGTGGTTCCTGTGGGTCCCGCTTTGGGATCCGCATTGGAATCTACTTTCAAGGTACCGCGATGCATTTTCACGATCCCGTAGATAATCGGTAGTCCGAGGCCTGTTCCCTGCCCTTTTTCCTTGGTGGTAAAAAAGGGTTCAAACATTTTGTCCATGTTTTGTTTTGAAATACCCGTACCTGTATCCTGTATGCGAATGTAGAAGGCATCCTCACCTTCCTTGTCATCCACTTTCACGGTCAGTTCACCACCCATGGGCATGGCGTCCACCGAATTTTTAAACAGGTTGGAAAAAACCTGAACCATCTGGCTCTGGTCACATTCGATCACCGGGTTCTGTGCATTGATCCGGATATCCAGATCAATATTCTTTGGCATGACAAAAGCCTTCAAGCCGTTGTCAATGAGCTTTTTAATGTTGACCTGATCAATGACCACCTTGGTTTTTCTTGCAAAATTCAACAGCCCGCCCACGATGTTCTTACAGCGGTCTGCCTGCTCTACGATCATTTTCAGGTCGTTGTAAAAGGGGGATTCCGGATCCATTTCATCCAGCAGAATGTGGCTGTACATGATCACCACACCCAGCGGGTTATTCACCTCGTGGGCAATCCCTGCTGCCATCTGCCCCATGTTGGCAAGCTTCTCGCTTTGTTTCAGGGCAGCCTGGGTTGAAGCCAGCTTATTGTTGGATACATCCAGTTCCCGGATATAGTCATGCAGCTGCTCAATGGTATGCGGCAGGCACATCTCGGTTTCGGCCAGCCCCTGAATGATGGAAATGGCATGTTCATAACAGGTATCGTAACCGCAGGCGCCACAATTCAGCTCATCCGCCGGCTCATTCTTCCCGATCTTCTTCAGTACTTTACGAATTTCTTCCTCATCCGGCAAGTGGGGGAAACGCTGGTCATCTGCCTCAAAACTCCTGCCAAGGTCAAGCTTCAGGTAGGTTTCAAGGTTTTTTTGCCAGTTCTCCACATCTATTTTATCAAAACGTCTTTTCGCAAAATTGGAAATGCTTTTCCGCTTATAGAAGAATTTACTCCTGGTGCTCATCCCCGGGCCATTGATACATCCATTACAGCACAGCAGGTCAAACATTTTTGCGTCCAGATAACCTTCTTCAAATTCACGAAGAACCTCAATGATGTCGTGTCGTCCTTCGGCCACAACGATATCACCTTTCACAAAATCTTCATCCAGGTCAACGGTTTGCAGCATTCCGCCGCTGATGGGAAAGATTGCACCTTTTCCGGCCACCGGCGGGTCAAAATCTGTTGCCTCCACATCTTCTTCCTTTACCCCTTTTTCAGCAAACATTCGCCGGAGCTCCACAAAAGAAATCACCTCATCGATCAGCCCTTCAAATTGCGACTCGGAGGCTTCAACTTTTTTGGCGATGCAAGGCCCGATAAATACGATGCGCAGATCATCCCCGTACTTCTTTTTCAGCACTTTGGCGGTTGCAACCATCGGTGAGACCACCTGAATCAGGGAATCTATGATCTGCGGATGATGTTTTTCCACATAACTCACAATGGCTGGGCAGCTTGTTGAAATCAGCGTACGATTGTGCCCGTCCTGCAGCATGTCCTTGTATTTGCTGGCAATCAGCTCTGCCCCGAAAGCGACCTCATTCACATAGGTAAAACCCAGTGCCTTGACCATCCCCACAAACCGTTGGTGAGATTCAATGTCGGTAAACTCTCCCGAAATACTCGGGGCAACAATGGCCGCCACCTTTTGATCACCATTCAGCAGCTTTTTCACTTTGTCGATGGAAAAAGCAAACATTTTGGCATCCCGGCTGCAAACCCGGATGCAGTTGCCACAGGTAATACAGCGTTCAGGAATGATCTCAGCCTGTCCGCCTTCGATCTTAATGGCTTTGGCCGGGCATTCTCGCACACAGGTATAGCATACCCTGCAACGATCTTTGACCGTATATATAATATTTGATGGTTCTTTTTCAGGCATAGGCCCTCCTTTAATTTAATTAATCAGACGATCTGTCGGTAAAGACAGGTTTTAGCCAGGTTTCCGCCAATTCATTGCCGGGCTTCAGTCTTCCGTCTTTAAACATATCATTGACAGCGGAATTTTCCCTGGCATACTTTTTCCCTGCTGATTTTTCCATTTCCAGGCATACCTTTTTTCTGGCCCTGGACATTTCAAAGCCCCTGCTGACCGGCTGTCCTCCACCGCCGACACATCCGTCAAGGCAGGCCATCACCTCAAGATAGTGGATGTCATCCCTGCCCTCCTGTTTCAGATGCTGCAAATAATGTTCCGCTTCTGATATGCTGCTTACCCACGCAAAGCCCAGCTGCTTACCCCCGATGGTCAGTTTTGTTTCACGTCTGCCCGTCATATTTTTGGGCGGATTGAATTTGAATTTTTCCTTCTTGTCATTGCCCGTCAGGTAAAACAGCTGTTCTGCAACTGCTTCTGCCTTTCCACCGGAATATCCGTGTTTCCAGGCAACAGCTGAAGCTTCGTTATAGGGTTCGTCCAGATCATCCTCATTCATTTGCACAAGATCCAGGCCAAAACTGCGTAAGAGCTGAAACAGTTCACGAACTGTAAGTACCGCATCAATTTCCGAAACACCCTTATGGGTATTTTCCTCCCTGGATGACTCATATTTGTTTCCTGCACAGGGTGTCACCGATACACTGAAAATGTTTTCCCTGTCCAGATCATGCTTTTCAGCGCAGAAAATCTTTGCCATGGTTCCCATGATCTGCTGGGGAGATTTTACCGGAGATAACTGATCGAGGATCTCCGGGTGATGATCCTCCGCATAACGCACCCATGCCGGACAACAGGAAGATACCAGCGGAAAGACGCTGTCTTCATTTTCGAGCCTGGCTTTCAGGATACTGGCTTCCTCCAGGATATTGACATCACTGGCAAAACCCAGATTGAATATCCGGGAAGCCCCGCATCGCTTCAACGCATAGGTAATCCGTTGCATGGCAAGGTGGCGCGATTTCATTTTCAGTTCCGCAGCTACGGAAGCACCGACTGATGGACTGAGGTGAAATACCACCATTTTATCCTTGCTGCCAAGGGCAGTTTGCACTTTTTCAATGTGGGAGATATCGATCAGTGCAGCCGTCGGACAAACCTGAATACACTGACCGCAATGAATACAGGTAGAAACATTCAAACCCTTATTGAATGCACTGTTCACAGTGGTCTGATTGCCACGGGATATAAAATCAAGGGCGGTCACCACCTGAACTTCTTCGCACATCCTCACGCAACGGCTGCACAAAACACATTTGGCAGGATCGCGTGCAACACTCGGGCTTGAGTAGTCCGGATAAAGGGTATTTTTTTCTCCGTAATATTTTCTTTCCTTGATGTTCATCTCCTCTGCCAGCGACTGTAATTCACAATGTCCGTTGCGAACACAGTAAAGGCAATCATCCGGATGGTTTGAAAGCAATAGTTCCACAAGGGATTTTCTTGCACGAAGCACCCTTTGTGAATTGGTACTGACTTTCATTCCTTTTTCCACCTGGGAGGAACAGGAGGTCACCAGATCTTTCCTGCCTTCCACTTCAACCACACACAGGCGACAGGCACCCGTGGGTGAAAAACGGTTCATATGGCAAAGGGTGGGGACTTTGATTCCGTTCCTGGTCAGTGCCGTCAGCAGGCTTTCCCCTTCCCTGACATCAATCTGGTTTTTATTGACTTCTATCTGATAATCCATAATATAAGCGCTGACATTATTTAATAACGACTGCATTGAATTTGCAAACGTCGTAACAGGTGCCGCAGGCAATACATTTCTCCTGCACAATAAAATGCGGATATCTTGGTGATCCGATTATGGCATCCATCGGACATTTTTTAAAGCAAGCCGTGCAACCCGTACAGGCATCCACATCGATGTAATATACCTGCAAATCTGTACAAACATTGGCATGGCATTTCCGCTCAAAAATATGCGCTTCAAACTCATCCCTGAAAAATTTCAGGGTATTCAGCACGGCATTGGGCGAAGATTTTCCAAGAGAACAAAGGGATGTATCCTTGATCACGGCGGCCAGGCCCTTGAGCTGCATCACCCCCTTGAAACGTTCAAGCGTCTGAAAAGAGTTGTTCTCCGAAGGACGGCTGGTGGCATTTTCCATCACCTCCAGCATTCTGGCGGTTCCCTCCCTGCAGGGAATACATTGCCCGCAACTCTCTTTTTTAAAAAAGGCGGTAAAGAATTTGGCCAGATCGACCATACAAACCGTTTCATCCAGAACGACACAGGCTCCGCTGCCCAATACGCCCCCGATGCGGTTCAGGTCATCATAATCAACCCTGGTATCAAGGTTTTCGTTGGTGATGAAACTTCCGCTGTTAATCCCCAGTACAATCCCTTTAAATGCTTTATCATTTTTTACCCCACCCCCTATTTTATGCACAATATCCTCAAAAGGGGTTCCCATGGGAACTTCAACAGTTCCGTAGCGGTTAATCTTGCCTGAGAGCGTGAAAAGCTTGGTTCCCTTGCTGCTTTCAGAACCGGTCTCACGGAACCAGTCAGGTCCATGCCGGAGAATCAGCGGTATGTTGAATAAGGTCTCCACATTGTTGACCACGGTGGGCTTATTCCACAATCCACGCTCAGGCGGGTAAGGGGGCTTGAAAGCAGGAATGGCCCTTTTTCCTTCAAGGCTTTTGTTCAGGGCGGTTTCCTCGCCGCAGATAAAGGCCCTTGCGCCTCTTCTCAGTACAATCTCAATATTTACCCCGGAGCCGAGTATATCATGACCGGTCAGCCCGAAGGAGCGGGCTTCTTCCAAAGCTTTCTCAAGACGTTCTCCGGCAAGTACAGATTCTTTTCGCAGAAAAATGTATGCTTTATTGGCACCGGTGGCATAAGCGCCAATAAGGGCCGCTTCAATGAGTCTGTGCGGATTGCTTTCGATAATGGCCCTGTTCATGTAACTGCCCGGGTCACTCTCCACCGCATTGCAGACAAAATATTTCTGGTCACTGGTGGCCCGGGATGCGGCAAGCCACTTTTTGCCGGTTGAGAAGGCTCCTCCTCCCCTGCCTGTCAGTCCGCTGGCTTCAACCTTCTCACAGACCTGTAAAGGGGTGAACCGTGCAATACAGTCTGAAAATGCCGCGTAACCACCCCTGGCAATGTAGGCGGAAACAGAAACAGGGTCGATCCTTCCGCAATTGGAAGTAAGCATTTTATGTTGTCCGGCAAAAAAGGGATGGTCTTCCATGTACGGCACCTGCTCCCATTCCCGCAGTATCGGGCTCTTGTACTGACCGGTAAGGGGAAGGTCCGGAAGGGTATGGTTCAGTACATCATCAAGTAAAAGCTGCACTTTGTCTTCTGTAACCGAGGCAAAAGACAGGCGGGTTTTTCCCGGCACCTGAATGTCCACCACAGGTTCTGCCTGGCAGAGTCCCATGCAACCCCCTTCAATCAGTTCTGCATCAATGCCATGTTCTTCAAGGTATGTCCGGATACTCCGGTAGGTTTTTTCAGCACCGGCAATACGGCCGCATGTGGCCATCCCCACATAAATCAATGTTTTTTCAATCCGCTCCCCGGCAATATAAGACAAAGGCTTTTTCAGGTCAGTGTCTGCATCCCTGTCAGGATTCAATAAAACCTTGCTGATCAGAAAATCACGTGTATCGTCCAGATTACTCGAGGTCATATGGCGGTATTTTCTTTTTCCCTGAATGACTCAATAAGGGCTTTCAAAGAATCCAGGGTTACATTGGTGTAAAATTGATCATTTACTTCAATCACCGGGGCCAGGCCACAGGCTCCGATACAGCTGACCAGCTCCATGCTGAACAACCCTTCCTTGTCAGTTTCTCCTTCTTTCACTTTCAGCTGTTTTTCAAGCTCCCTGATCAGCATACCGGTACCGGCCACATGACAGGCAGATCCGTGACAAACACGAAAATGATACTTGCCGGTTGCGGTAAAACGAAAGTTGTCATAAAAAGTAGCTACCCCGTAAATTTTGTTGGTGCTGATATCAAGGTAACGACCTACTGCGGAAATGATCTTTTCGGAAAGATATCCTTCCCTGTCCTGAATAGCTTGTAAAAGGGGAATAAGATCCTCCCGTTTTTTATTTGGAAACTGCTCAAAAAAGTGCCCCAGTTCTTCTTCCATACAATCAATGTTGATATTTTATTCACAACCCTTGAACATACGGGTTAAAAGTATAAAATATAATCATATGCAGGATCATTTTGCCAAAATAATCCCAAAACAAAGATAATCAAAAAAATACAAAAAGGGGTTTTATTCATTAAGTTGTGAAGGAATTAACTGTATATCTGAAAAGGTTTCTGTATTTTTGTTATTCAGCAATTTTTTGTATCACTTTTGTATCACAGAAAAAGATCAGACCATGGGTCGGGACATCCCTGAAGAGATCATCATTTGCATGGGAAGCAGCTGTTTTTCCAGAGGAAACAAAAAAACCCTCGGACTCATCAAACAATACCTTAAAGAAAAGGAGCTAAAGGACAAACTGGTTTTCCGGGGATCACACTGTTTCGGTGAATGTGAAAACGGGCCGGTAATCATCATCGGACCCGACAAACATACCCGGGTCAGCTCAGATCATGTAACCGACTTGCTGGATCGCTATTTCAACAACCCCGTGGAGTAACCAAAGCGGACAGATATGAAAATCATTCAGATAGATCATAAACGATGCACCAAGTCATATGCCTGCATCAGGGCCTGCCCGGTCAAGGCCATTACTGCCCGGGGCCAGAATGGCATGCCGGTAGTGAACCACGACCGTTGCATCGGGTGCGGCAGTTGTTTGTCAGTATGTGCGGCCAACGCAGTTTCTCACTACAGTGATATTGAAGCCACCATTGAACTTCTTGACTCCGGTAACAAAGTGGCTGCAATTGTGGATCCGACCATCAGCGGAGAATTTCCCGACATTACTGACTACCGGAAATTTGTCGAAATGATCCGCACCCTCGGATTTGACTATGTCAATGAGGTCTCTTTCGGGGTAGACCTGGTGGCCAGGAAGTACAAGGAGCTTTTATCTGATTTTAAAGGGAAGTACTATTTGCTGGCCAACTGCCCGTCATTGGTTTCATACGTGGAAAAGTTTGTGCCTGAGCTTTCCGATAACCTGGCCCCGCTCGTCACCCCGATGACAGCCACTGCCAAAGTGGTAAGGCAAACCTTCGGCGAGAAACTGAAGGTGGTGTTTATCGGCCCCTGTTTATCCGCCAAGCATGAAGCCGGTCTTCACAAGGGAGATGGCCGGGTAGATGCGGTTCTCACCTTCAGGGAACTGCGGGAATTATTCGAAAAATACAAAATCAAGGAAGCCAAGGTGGAGTATTCTGACTTTGACAAACCCATCGGCAATCTCGGCTCCCTGTATCCCATCAGCCAGGGCATTATCCATGCAGCAGGGCTGGAAACTTCTCCCCTTTCGGGATCTGTGGTAACAGTGGAGGAAAAGACCAATATGCTGGATGTGGTGGATGAGTTCAATGACCACCCCGAATCACTGAAAAAGAACTTCAACATTTTTTACCATGCGGGATGCCTCATGGGGCCGGGAACCACTGACCGGTCCAATAAATACCTACGCAGGACCATGGTGGTCGATTATGTGCAAAAACGACTGAAGGATTTCGACGACAGGAAATGGAATGAAGCAATGGATCGTTTTGAGGAACTGGATCTTGGAAGAAGCTTCGTCAAAGATGACCAGCGATTGCCTGAACCCGGCCAGGATCAATTGGAGGAGATCCTGAAAAGCCTGGGGAAAAGCATTGAAGAAAACATTTCCTGCAGTGCCTGCGGCTTCAGAAGTTGTAAAGATTTTGCGGCATCCATCAGCCAGGGACTCTCAGGCCCGGAAACCTGTCTGAATTATTCCCTGAAGAAAAAACAGGAATATATCAAAACCCTGAAGACCAACAATGAAAAGCTTCAAAAGAAACAGGAAAGCCTGCTTGAAACCGAAAAAACGCTTCAGGATGAGAACCAGAAAATCCGGCAGCGTTCAGATACAACTTCAGCCCTGATGCAGAACCTGCCCTCGGCCGCAGTGATCGTGGATGACAAGCTGAAAGTGATCGAATCGAATCAGAGCTTCATCAAGGTGCTGGGAGAAGATGCCCAGATGATCAATGAAGTGATCCCGGGGTTATCAGGTGCAGATCTGAAAACGCTGCTTCCCTATAACATTTATCATTTGTTTGATTATGTATTGGAAAACGATGAAAATATCGTAGGGAAGGATGTATTTCACGACGAGAGGTTGCTGAATATCAGCATTTATTCCCTGAAACCCAATAAAGTTGTCGGAGCAGTTTTCCGTGATATGTATGTGGCGGAGGTCAGGCAGGAAGAGA
>PWIY01000277.1 GCA_003560215.1 Bacteroidales bacterium
CTGTTCTGTATGCTGTTTGCAAAAACTACCTGCACCGTGTGGTCCAGCACCGGCCGGTGGAAGAACCAGTGTTGTTCCTCGGAGCTACGGCAAAAAACAAAGGCCTGGTGGAAGCGTTCGAAAATGTGCTGGATAAAAAGATCCTGACCTCTTCTTACAGCCATCTGATGGGAGCCATCGGTGTGGCGGAAATGGTCAGGGAAGAAGCACCTGAAAATTCAACGTTTCGCGGAATGCATATCATGGATCTGGCAGTCAGCATGCATGAGGAGGAATGTGTTTCATGCATGAACCGTTGCCGGATAACCAGCATGGTGGCAAATGACGGAACAAAAATGGCTTCATGGGGCTACCAGTGCGGAAGGGAGGCCGCAGATACAGCCAAACCCCATGGTGGTGCCCGCCTTGAAACACTGAGACTGCTTGACAGGCTTGTCAGAAAGGAGTTGCCTGTGCGTAACCCCATCGGGGTTATCCACTATCCGAAAACACTTCATTTTTTTACCTATAACCCCTTTTGGCAACATTTCTTTCAGGCACTTGGCATTGTCCTTAAGCCGGTTGAAATACCGGCCGGAAATACCAATCATTCCACGAGCTCCCTGACAGTTACAGATTGCTGCTACCCGGTTAAAAAAGCTGTTGCAGAAACCTCAGCCTGTCTGGAGAATTACCGGGAAGCTGTTTTTTTGCCCTATCATATCCAGGACACCGCCAACCCGCATACAGCCAATTCTTTTTTCTGTCCTTTGTCTCAGGCTTTCCCCGCAATCATGGCAAGTACCCTTGGCATCAGGGGCAAAGACACTTCAGGTCTGATTATGCCTGTGGTGGATTTTTCCAAAGAAAGCAGATACAACACCCGGCAGTTGTACAATAGTCTGAAAACCTTTCACCCGGTAAGCCGGAAAAAGGTAGAGCAAGCCTGGTTGCAGGCTGAAAAGGCATTTGCTGATCACATAAAACAACTGAAACACCAAGCGGGATTGATGCCAGGATCAAAAAACGGATCCGGAAAACCACGTTTTGTGATCATGGGGCGATCTTACAACCTGCTGGATGAACAACTGAATCTTGGCCTGCTAAAGGCCATTGCACGTTATGGCTACGAGGTAATCCCCATGGATGTGCTTCCCGTAAACCGGAAAGACCTGCCGGAAGGGTATGAAGACATGTACTGGTCTTATGGTCAGCGTATCGTGGTCGCTGCAGAATATATCCGGAAACAACAGGATCTTTACCCGATTTTCCTTACAAATTTCAATTGTGGCCCGGATTCTTTCCTCCTGGGGGTGTTTGAAGAAAAAATGCAGGATAAGCCTTCGCTGATACTCGAATTGGATGAGCATGGGGGAGACGGTGGCTACCTTACACGCCTGGAAGCATTTTTTGACCGTGCGGGCGCCCATTGCTCTGCAAAACGCCGGAAAAGTGAGAACATTGACCGGAAAAAGCCATCAAGTCGCATTGTCAGGTCATTGTCCGGTTACACCGTATACATCCCGCCAATGCACCCCATTGCAACCAGGCTGATGAGTGCAGGACTCAGGGCTTATGGGATCAGATCCGTACCATTGCGCAGAGAAGACGCCACCACGTTCTCACTGGGAAATGCCTGCGTAAGAGGTTCGGAGTGTATGCCGGCGGCCAGCACCATCGGATCATTCCTTCATCAGATCAGACAGGACAGGGAAAATGGAAAGATCAACGGGGATGCAGCCCTGTTTATGCCCTGTACCGATGGCCCCTGCCGATTCGGGCAATATGTGCGGCTGCATGACAAAATCCTGCAGGACCAGCAACACGAAGCGGCCATCATTTCTCCCAATTCTGATGACCATTACAGCGACATCAAAGGTCCCGTGCGGATGCACCTGTTTCGTTCGCTGATGGTTTCGGATGTACTGACCAAACTGGGATGTCGTCTCCGGCCTTATGAAAATGAAAAGGGCAGTACCAACGCCCTGATCAGTAAATATGTGGACTTGCTGGAAGTGGCATTTGAAGAAAAAGGTGATGTAACCGGTCTTTTGAAGAAACTGAATGCGGAACTGCCTCCATATGATCCCCGCATGATGCGTAAACCCCTCGTGGGAGTGGTAGGCGAAATATACGTGAGAAACTCTCCTTTTGCCAATGCTTCACTTGTCAGCCGTATTGAAGATGCAGGGGGAGAGGCCTGGGTGGCCCCGATCATGGAATGGCTGCATTATACATCAGATTTTGGCAACAATACCGGACTTTTTGGCCGGCTCCAAAACAAAGCAGCCAATGTTTTTATCTCCTATATGGAAAAACGTTATCTGGGTATTTTCGGAAAATTACTGAAAGACCGGAATGAACCTCCTGTGAGTGAAGTGAAGAAATCAGGGGCAGTTTATCTTCCTGACAGTATTGAGGGGGAATCGATTTTAACAGTGGGCAGGGCAATTGCCTTCATTCGACAGGGGGCGCGTCTGGTCGTGAATGTGGCTCCTTTTGGTTGTATGCCAGGAAGCATCAGTGCCTCTGTGCTGAAACAGGTTTCCAATACCTATGATACCCCGGTAATGACGGTGTTTTATGACGGAGATACGGATTTTTCCGAAATTCTTCATGCCTACATAGGAAGCAGCGCAAAATTCTGATCATAAAAAAACCCCTCACATGAAATGCATGGAGGGGCTTTTCTGTTTCAAGGATGATCTATGAGAGTTTTACGTCTGTTGCGTTCATTCCTTTTCTTCCTTCCTTCAGATCAAAAGTAACTTCATCACCTTCGCGAACCTGATCAATAAGACCTGTTGCGTGTACGAAGAATTCCTCATCTGTTTCATGATCTTTGATGAAACCAAATCCCTTAAGTTCGTTGAAGAACTTTACTGTTCCGTTTTTCATAATAATAATGTAATAATTGATTGAAAAATTGAATTGAAATTCGCGAAGATTGAAATGAAGATGTTCTTTAGGAAGGCCATTCAGTACTCAATAATGCGGAAGTCAATTCAGATTGTTAATTAATGCGTGACAAAGATACAATAAAATAATTGAATAACTTCCAAAAAATTGCGATCAAAATTTTTTACCTGATAATTTGCCTGCAATGAGTCCTGATTATTTCAGAAAAGAATCAAGGTCAGCTGAAATTGCCGCACCTATTGCCGTACAGCAGTCAGCATGGTTTGGAACATGAAACGTCATGCCGTAAAGCTCTGACAACTCTTTGAAAACCAGACTGGCCATGGGGATATTTACAAGTTTTCCGGTCAACACAATGTCGCGGTCTTTTTCATTCCTTGCCGCAAAAACAGCCATCATGCCGACGACCTGAAAGGTCATGTTCAGCACCCCTTTGACCATATCGTTTTTGTTGGCCTGATCTGTCATTTTTCCAAAATTCGAAGCAGTTATGCTGACCGGCAGGTTGCCGATGTCGGTATGGGCAATATCTCCCACACTCAGGTCAACTTCCTCAAGCCGTCCCTTTTCCGCTGCCTCGGTAATGCTGTTGATACTGGTCAGCCCGGCCATCACGCCAGACAATCCCGCAATGGTACCTCCTCCCACGCCTGTTCCACCCAGGTGACGGATGCAGCGTCCGTGTGCCTTCACAAATGCCGTACCCGTACCCATGCTGACAATAATGGCTTTTTCAAGACCGGTAAGAAACAAGCCACCGTAGCCCAGGGCTTTGAACTCATCTACCTTGGTAATCGGTATGCCAAGCAAAGCCTTTTCAAGAAAGGAGGAACCAACGCCGGTGACCATGATGTGGCGGATATCAGGAAATTCCAGCCTGTGTACATCCAGAAATTTCCCCAGTGCTCCCGAAGCTGATGCAACTGGATCATTCGCCTCAACCGTAAGAGGCTCCACAATGTTTTGCTCACGTACACCTACAATTTTGGTGGTACTCCCGCCAATATCAATACCAATGGTGATCATCAGGCAAATTTTAAGTTTTCAGGACAACTCTTTGGCGAGCAGGTCCGCAATATGAATGGTTTGAATGGGAACGTTGTGTTTGCTGATATATCCCTCAAGATGCATCAGACAGGAAGATTCTGTGGAAACAATGTATCCTGCACCTGTATCCAGTGCATGCTGGATTTTTTGCTCTGCCATGGCCGTTGAAATGGCCTCATGCTTCAGGGCAAATGAACCTCCGAACCCGCAGCAGACATCATTGTGCGGCATCTCCAGCAACTCAAGCCCCCTGACATGACTGAGTAATTTCCTGGGCTGATCACCAAGTCCGTACTCCCGCAAAGCTGCACAGGAATCATGGAAACATACCCTTCCTTCAAAAGTAACCTCCAGGTCTTCCACCTCCATTACGTTTACCAGGAAATCAGTCAGTTCAAAAATCTTGCGTCGGAGATAGTTGCTTTCATTATGCAGTGCAGAGTTGTAGAACATCCGGGTATGATAGTTCTTTACCATGGCGCTACAGGATGCTGAGGGGGCAACCACATAATCGTATCCGGAAAAATCCCTGATGAACTTTTCCCCAAGATGCTTGGCTTCATCCCAGAATCCGCTGTTGAATGCAGCCTGCCCGCAACAGGTTTGTTCAGGGTTATAATGAAACTTCATATGTTTTTGCCTGACCTGATCCGCTCTTTCCAGCACCTTCAGCATGCTGAATCCGGTTTGCGGAAACAACTGGTCAATAAAACATGGAATGAATAAACCCGTATGTAAACTCTCCTGGCTCATATTTTACTGATGGGTGCGTTGCCGCTGGGTTTCAAATACCACAATTCCGGTGGCCACAGACACATTCAGTGAAGCAATGTATCCTTTCATGGGGATTGAAACGCAGGTATCCGACAGCTTTCGCACAGCAGCCGAAACCCCTTTGTCTTCAGCCCCCATTATTACTGCCAATGGTCCGGTCAGGTCTTCATCATACAGGCTGGTTTTTCCCCTGTCATCCAAAGCAAGCAACCTGATTCCGCATTCCTTCAAAAAAGCAATGGCATGCAGGAGGTTTTCTTCTTTGCAGACAGGTATCCGTGAAAGTGCACCCGCTGATGCCTTAACCGCATCCGCATTAACCGGTGCTCCTCCTTTTTCAGGTAAAACCATTGCATGCACGCCTGCGCATTCTGCGGTCCGTGCAATTGCACCCATGTTTCGCACGTCGGTAACACCGTCAAGTAAAACAAGAAGTGGTGTCTCCCCGCTTTCGAATATGTCCGGCAGGAGGGTCTCCAAAGAATGGTATTCGATCACCGGCATAATGGCAATCACCCCCTGGTGATTTTTATTGGTGATTTTATTCAGACGGGCGGATGGTACGTGCTGAAAAGGAACTTTCAGGGCCCGGATCTTAGCAAACAATTGCTGGAAGGTATCTCCGGTCAGCCCTTGCTGTATGAGAACCTTTTCGGGTTTTTGTCCGCTGTCAAGGCTTTCAAGCAGTGGTCTTATGCCAAAAATAAAATTGTCCAAAACAGTTTATGTTTGATGATTGTGTGGTCAAAGTTCGCAATTATTTTTATTCTATGGTCCAATCGATCTCTTCTTTCCCCTGTTCTTTGAGGAGTTTGTTGGCTGCCGAGAAATGCCTGCAGCCAAAAAATCCCCTGGCTGCTGAAAAGGGAGAGGGGTGCGGCGCTTTAAGTATATGGTGCTTCCCGGTGTCGATCATGGCCGTTTTGGCCTGGGCGTAGCTTCCCCATAATAAAAACACGAGACCGCTGCGTTGTTCCGACAAAGCTACAATGGCAGCATCTGTAAACCTTTCCCAGCCTTTGTTCTGATGTGACCCCGGCTGCCTGGCCCTGACAGTCAGGGTTGCATTCAAAAGCAAAACACCCTGCTTTGCCCACGAACCAAGGTAACCATGAGCGGGTTCGGGAACTCCCAGGTCGTCATTCAACTCTTTGAATATATTTTTAAGAGAGGGGGGTTGTCTCACTCCCTTGCTGACAGAAAAACACAATCCGTGTGCCTGACCCGGGCCGTGATAGGGGTCCTGCCCCAAAATCACAACTTTTACTTCATGGAAGGGCGTGTTGTCAAAAGCGGCAAAAATTTGTTTTCCGGGCGGAAAAACATTGTATTTCTTTTTTTCCTCCACCAGGAAATTTTTCAATTCCCGGAAATATGGTGCGGCAAATTCATCCGACAAGACTTTTCTCCAGCTTTCTTCAATGACAGGTTTTACATTGGGTTGGTCTGTGTTAAGCTGCTCCATAGATAAATTTTTACCTGTTTAAGTGCGTTTTAATTGGCCGGTCAGTTGATCCAGATCCAGCCCACCAAAGTGACCGGAACTCATCATCAGCAAACAGCTGTTTTCATGAACGACCTCAGAAATGGCTGAAGCAAGTAAAGCGGGGTCGGTGATCACCTGCAATTCTTCTTTACTGAAGGCTTCGGCCACCAATTCAGGTGATAGAGACGGAAGCCTTTTCAGGGCAAGGGCATGCGGACTATAGAATACGATGGCCCTGTCGGCAGCATCCAGGCTGTGGCGGTAATGGGGCAAATAATCACGGCTGAGGCTGCTGTATGTATGCAGTTCCAGGCAGGCAACCAGTTTTTTTTCAGGAAATTGATCTTTCACGGCCCTGACCGTAGCTGAAACCTTGGAAGGGGCATGGGCAAAATCACGTATCACTTTATACCCGTTGTCATCGTACAATATTTCAAGGCGCCTGCTTGCTCCCCTGAAATGAGAAATGGCATCTGAAAACATTTCATCTGAAACCCCCAGTTGCCTGCAGACAATTCGGGCAGCTTCCAGATTCAGCATATTGTGTTTTCCGAAAATCCGGACAGGCAGAGGCTCCGAAGCAGGATACATGACATGACTGATTCCGTCCCTGATCTCATATCGGGGTATATGGTAGGGCAACAATTGAAGGTTTTTTCCGGCATTGCGTTCACACAGTTTTTTGACCTCAGGGTCTTCAGCATTGTATATCAGTACGCCATTATCTTCAATACAGCTGATGAATTTTTGAAACTGATCCAGGTATTGTTCAAAGGTTTTGAAAACGTTAATGTGATCCCAGGCAATTCCACTGATCAATCCAACGGATGGCTTATACAGGTGAAACTTGGGCCTCAGGTCGGTGGGTGAGCTGGGGTATTCATCCCCTTCCATAATCATAAAAGGGGCATCATCGGAAAGTCTGACCATTACCTCAAAACCTTCCAGCTGGGCACCGACCATATAATCCGTATCAATTCCGTGATGGGTGAGCACATGAAGGATCATGGCGGTAATGGTTGTTTTCCCATGGCTCCCGCCAATCACCACACGGGTTTTATCGGCAGACTGCCTGTAAAGGAATTCGGGGTATGAGTACACAGTCAGCCCCAGTTTCCTGGCTTCAGCAAGTTCAGGGTTGTCTCCTTTGGCATGCATCCCCACAATGACCGCATCCAGGCCCGGATGTATCCTGTCCGGCTCCCATCCGGTGGTATCAGGAAGCAATCCATAATGTTGCAACCGGCTTCGGGAGGGTTCAAAAATTTCATCGTCCGAACCGCTCACCACAGCTCCCTGCTTGTGAAGAGCAATGGCCAGATTATGCATGGCACTGCCACCGATGGCAATGAAGTGAACCTTCATGGGTATTTGCTGTTTGATGTTGTAAAGATAAATGTTTTTATTGGCCTGAAAAGTTGTCCTTCGCTCTATTGGGCCGCCTGCCGCACACAAAATTTGTATTTTTGCCCGAAAGAAAAAATCCAATGTCATGAAACTGTATCCTGTAATAGCCGAAAACTTTAAAATGGACGGGGGCGCCTGCTTTGGTGTGGTTCCCAAAGCCATCTGGGAAAAATATGTGAAAGCGGACGAAAACAATATGATCCCGCTTACTTCACGTTGCCTTCTTGCCGATACGGGCAGCAGGCTTATTCTTGTTGATGTGGGAATGGGAAATAAGCAGAGTGAGAAATTCTTCAGTTTCTATCATCTCTTTGGTGATGAGAGCCTTGAGAAATCCCTGAAGAAACATGGTTACACGCCCGGACAAGTCACCGATGTGATCCTGACCCATCTCCATTTTGATCATGTGGGTGGTGCTGTCAAATGGGGGGAAGATGGGAAGACGCCCGAGCTTGTGTTCCCGAACGCCACGCATTATTGTACGAAAGAACACTGGGATTCGGCCATGAATCCCAACCCCCGTGAAGCAGCTTCATATTTCGAGGAAAACCTGATGCCTCTGTACGATTCAGGCCAGCTGGAATTCATTCACGAAGCAGGCCCGTTCTGTGAAGGGGTGGACCTGGAGATCAAAAGCGGGCACACTGCCGGTCAGATTGTTCCCGTCTTTGACTACCATGGCCGTAAGGTAGCCTTTATGGCAGATTTTATTTCGGCCGTGGGAAACATTCCCCTTGCCTACGTCCCCAGTTTTGATGTAGATCCTGTTCGATCCATGGAGGAAAAACAGGAGTTCCTTTCAAGGGCAGTCAAAGAGAATTATGTGCTGGTATTTGAGCACGATTACGACAATGAATGCTGCACATTGAAAGAAACCCCCAAAGGTATACGGCCCAAAGATATTTTTACCCTGGAAGAACTGAAACCAGGTGCTGAGCATTAATCCCCGCCTGGACGCAACCGTTATTTTTTCGGTGGAATCAGGTCGTTTTCCACCATAACACCGCCGTCCACCGGGATGATGCTGCCACTTATCCATGCCGCATCATCAGAAAGAAGAAACATCACCATATTGGCGATATCCTCAGGTTCGCCGATCTCTCCGAGCGGATAGCGCGGTCTGGCCTTATCCAGCATGGCTTCATAGGATTCCCTGTCAGCCACTACTTTATTGTCCAGGTGTATATTGGTGCGGACAAGTCCGGGGTTCACTGAATTGACACGGATCTTATAGGGGCCCAGATCACCTGCCAAAAACCGCGTCAGCATGTCCATCCCTGCCTTGGATACCGAATAAGCCACACTTGTTCCCGGTTTCAGCCCGGCGACCGAAGAAATATTCACCACCGATGCACTCCCGGCCTTTTTCAATAAAGGCAGCAGGGCTTTGGTAATGATATATGGTCCTGTCAGGTTAACGTCCAGGGTGAATTTCCAGTCTTCCACGCTGATGGTTTCCATGGTACCTTTGGTCAGAACCCCTGCATTGTTTACCAACCCGTGTAAAACACCATATTTTTCAGCCACGTGTTTCCAGACGTTTTCGGCATCCTGTTCACTGGAAATGTCACCGGTAATGAAATCCACTTTGTTTTCCAGGTCAGGATATTGCTTCATTCCTCTTTTAATTTTTTCCCTGCTGCGGCTTAGGGAAATAACCTGATGTCCTTCCGCGGCCAGACCGGCCACAATTGCAAGCCCGATTCCCGAGCTTCCACCACTGATTAAAAACACTTTTTTTTTCATAACAAACAACTATTGGTTAATTTCGTTTATAATGCAAGAACCAACAACCACGCAGCGCCGGCCACGGACTAAGGGCTGTCGTCAAAGCTCTTTGCCCATGAGAACCAACAACCACGCAGCTCCGGCCACGGTCTACGGGCTACCCCCAAAGCTCCTGGCCCATGAGAACCAACAAACCAACAACCTAAAAACCATTTGTTTATGTCCCTTCAAAATTCTTTATCCGTAATTATTTTCATTTCTCTGTCGGTACTGATCTTCACCCCTGCCTTTGCTGAAGATACCAAAGATAATGAGGAATCAGGTGAAAGTCCATGGAAAATCAGTGGTTTTTTCAGCCAACAGCTAA
>PWIY01000143.1 GCA_003560215.1 Bacteroidales bacterium
GCATCTCCGCCCGAAGAACTGAACTGGTTGATAAGCATGGCTTTTGGTCCGTCGTGGGCTACTCCGGGTGTGCGCATTGGGTGTTCGAGCCCTGCACGGTACCATTTGGCATGGGTCTGCCTGTTGAGGATTTCCACCATCCGGTCAGGAATGAAACCGCCTCCATTGAACCTCTCATCAATAATCAGGGCCTCCTTGTCGTGATAGGCATACATCCCCTTGAACAACTCTTCATTTCCTTCAGTTGATGTGTTGGGTACATAAATATACCCGATGCGCCCGTCAGACATTTCATCCACCATGGCCCGGCGGGTATTGACCCAGTCCAGATGCCGCAAACCGGTTTCGCTGCTGATCGGCTTAATGGTATAGCTGCGGGCTCCACTGGCAGTTGGCCGGTCGTTGACTGTGATCCGGGTGTTTTTGTCAACACGGTTTTCAAGGTATTTATAGAGGTTTTGTGACGTTGTGATGTCGTTGCCTTCGATTGCGATCAGGTATTCGCCCTCACTGATGGTAATACCCTGCATGGTAAGCGGAGAACGTAAAGAGCTGTCATAGTTCGCTCCCTCATAGATTTTGCTGATCACAAACCGGCCATTTTCATGGTCAGGTTGCAGGTCTGCTCCCAACAGTCCGGTTTCAACCCGATCCACACGCTCAAAATCACCATAGTCCACGTAAGCATGCCCGGTGTTGGTTTCTGCGATCATTTCTCCGAAAATATAATCCAGGTCAAAGCGGTGATTCAGGAATGGCAGCAATGCGGAATATCTTTCATAGAATTCATCCCAGTCAACTTCATGCAGGTTCTCCACATAAAAAAAGTCGCGGTAAATACGCCAGCCATCGGTGAAGATCTGTTCCCACTCTTTGCGCGGTTCAATGCGCATGTTCATATCAGAAAGATCAAGCCTCCCTTCGTCTGTGCTTCTGCCGGGTGCCAGGTTTGCCACTCCGTATTCGCCACGGAACATATACAGGAAGCTGCTTTCATCGGCCGAAACAATGCCTGTGCGGATGCCGTCCATGATCGACTGATCTTCCTGCTCCACGTAGTTGTAACGCCGCATTCCGCTGTTACCGAAGTATACCAGACCATCGGTTACGGCCTGCAGGCCGGAATAACTTCCGGCTCCCATCGGGAATGCAACCACCCGTCTGTCGGCCCCTTCTGTCTGGATTGTGACATGGATGTCTCCATCATTGTTGCTATCGCTTTCCTGGTCCTCCCTGCCTGTGGGTTCAATTGTTTCTTCCGGTTCGAACAACCGCGGACTCTCATCGGTCAGGTACATGGCGTAGATCCTTGTTGATCGGTTGTAGAGGTAGTTGAACTCAAATGAAGAAAAAGTGAGGTTGAAATCACGGTCTGAAGTAAAGAAAATATATTCTCCGTCTTTGGAAAAAACCGGATTGCTTTCGTTGTATTTGTCGCCGGTGAGTTGAAAGGGTTCTCCGTCTTCGATGTTGTAAACCCATACAGCTCCCTGTCCGTTGCGGCTGCTTTTGGCATAGGTGATCCACCTTGAGTCTGGTGAGAAGTCGTAGTGACGGATTTCTTCAGCAGTGGGTCTGTCGACTTCTGTCAGATCTCCGGTTTCGGTATCCAGCAGCTGCAGTCGCATGCTGCGGTCAAAAAATACCAGGTAACGACTGTCGGGCGACCATTTGGGCTGATACTTCCATCCCTGGCTGCCAAAAGTTACCTGGCGGGGCTCGGCTCCTTCTGCATTTTCGAGCAGGTATATTTCATATTCTCCGGTGGTGTCGGCATAATAGGCGATCCATTTTCCATCAGGAGACCATTGCGGGTAAACAGCCCTTTCGCCCTGGGTGCGTGTCAGGTTAAAAGTTGTTCCCTCGCCGGCCGGTACCGAAAAGATATCTCCCCGCGCGTCAAAAAGGACACGGTTTCCGGTTGGTGATACCGCCATACTGTGGATATTATCTTTCACATTTTTCTGGTAGGGGAGGGTATTGGCAAAATCGTAATGGATATTGACCACAACACGTTCCTGCTGACCTGTTTCCAGGTTGAGCCGATATATGTGACCACCGCTTTCATACACGAGCTGCCCGTTTGTTCCCGAGGGCCACATCACATCAAAATCATCATGAAAGGTCATTTGTTCAACCTCTCCCGTGTTGGTGTCGTAACTGTGAATGTTCAGCCACTTGTCGCGGTCGGATGCAAAATAGATTTTGTCTCCGTACCAGACCGGGATGTGATCGGTTCCCTTGAAATCTGTGACCTGCCGTGAGGTGTTCTCTTCCAGGTCATAAACCCAGATGTCAGAAGCTCTTCCCCCTTTGTATCTTTTCCAAGTGCGGAACTCCCTGTCAACGTAGGCAAAGGCCATTTTGTTCCCTTCAGGTGAAAGGACACCGAATCCACCATGGGGGATGGGCAGGGGTTCCTCCATTCCTCCTTCAATGTCGACCGTAAAATATTTACCCATGCGATCGCCGTATGGGGTCCGGTTGCTGCGGAAAAGAACTTCCCGGCTGTCGGGTGTCCATCCCAGTACCACATTGTCAAATCCTCCCCTGGGGGGCATGGGGCCCACGTCATTGTAGTAGGTAAGCTGCCTGGGTGTACCTCCTTCTGCCGGCATTACGTAAACCTGGCGTGAGCCGCTGTATTCGGCAGAAAAGGCGATCCATTGTCCGTCCGGAGAGATTTTAGGGAAAAGCTCCAGCCCTTTGTGGGATGTGAGCTGTTTGGCATCTCCGCCTCCGGCATTTACGGTCCAGATATTTCCGGCGTAGACGAAAACAACCTGGTCTCCGTTGATGTCAGGATAGCGCATCAGTCGCGCATCCTCAGTGGCAAATACACCTGCAGACATCATCAGAAAACCGAAAAAAGCAATGATGTTGATTGGTAGTGATCGCATAAGATTTTTTTTTATTGTTTATAGATTATGGCATTGATATTCATTCCTGCGCCCACTGAGGCAAACAGGAGGTAGTCTCCTTTTTCAATTTTGTGGTTGCTGAGCTGTTGATTCAGTATCATGTCGTAGAGGGTGGGAACCGTGGCAACAGAACTGTTCCCGAGTTCCTGAATATTCATGGGCATGACGTCGGTTGTTTCCGGCTTGATTTTGTACTGCCGGTAAAACCGCTTTACAATTCCTTCGTCCATTTTTTCGTTGGCCTGGTGCAGGAGTACCTTGCGGATATCCTGCACATCAATGCCGGCTTTGTCAAGGGCCGCCTTCATGGCCGGGGGCACCTGGGAAATGGCATATTCATACACCTTTCTGCCATCCATTTTGATATATCTTGTATCAGGATCACTTTGGGGTTTGTATGATTTTCCCATATAGAGGTAATGGACTTCTTCTTCGGTGTGGCTGACTGCCGCAAAGGAGAGAATGCCTCGTTTTTCTTCTTCCTCTATGCCTTCAATAACCGTTGCCCCGGCTCCGTCGGAAAAGATCATGGTATCCCGGTCGTATTTGTCGACCACCCTCGACAGGGTTTCGGCACCAATCACAAGGCAACGGCGGGCCATGCCAGTCCGGATAAAAGCGTCGGCCTGAATGAGACCCTGTATCCACCCGGGGCACCCGAAAATTAAATCATAGGGAATGCACTGCGGGTTTCTGATGCCCAGCTGATTTTTAACGCGGGAAGCAATGGACGGAACCATATCCGTCTGGATGGTTCCCCGGATTACATCACCGAAATTGTGGGCCACAATAATCTGATCGATGGTTTCCGGATCAGCTCCTGCCGCTTCAATGGCTCTTCTTGCTGCAATGGCTGCGATGTCAGAGGTGGTTTGGTTCTCCTCCACCCAGCGCCTTTCTGCAATCCCGGTGATGTCACGGAATTTACGCACCACATCCTCGCCGGGTGAATCAATGACGGCTTCTGCTTTGTCGAAGAAGGTCTGGCGGGCAAAGTGGCTGTTATCAATGCGCCGGGTCGGGATAAAACTTCCGGTTCCCGTAATAACTGTGTTCAGATTACTCATGTTGGTTTAGAATAAAATTGTTAAATGGCTCTTTTTGACTGATCCCTGTCATAGCAAAAAGGCTGGAAAATTACAGATTTTTTTTAATTCAGGGAAATCGGGCTGTTCTTACCTGACGATCATGGATGGAAAGAAGGCCCGGAATCCATTTAATTTGCAGGGCAAAATAAATGTAACTTTGCAAAGTTAAAATAACAAAAGCGGATTTTCGCATTTCAATTTGACAATGATGCATTTTGTTTACCCAGGTTTTCTGTTCGCCCTGTTTGCTGTAAGCATTCCGGTAATCATACATCTTTTTCGTTTCCGGCGTTTCAGAACGGTGTTTTTTCCGAACATCGCTTTCCTGGAAAAGCTGAGTGAAGCCTCCGCACGTGAGTCCCGTTTGAAGCACCTGCTGGTATTGCTTGCAAGGATACTGGCCATTGTTTTTCTGGTTCTGGCATTTGCCCGGCCATATATCCCGGCCGAAGGGGAGGCGATCAGTCCTGAAGGAAATGCAGTGGGTGTATATATCGATAACTCTTTCAGCATGGAAGCCCTTTCTGGAGAGGGAAGATTACTGGATGAAGCACGTTCCCGTGCCCTGGAGATTGCGGAGGCTTATGGAGCGGGTGATCGGTTCCTTTTGCTTACAAATGATTTTGAAGGGCAGCATCAGCGGTTCGTAAGCCGCAGGGAATTTATGGAAATGGTTATGCAGGTGGAGGTGTCCTCTACCGTCAGAACGATTGCTGAAGTGGCCACAAGAAAGGCAGAACTGTTTTCCGGTGAACCGGCTGTAAATCAGAGAGCTTATTACCTCAGTGATTACCAGAAATCGACCAGCGGGCTTGATGAACTTGACAGTTCACCCTCGCCTGATGCCTGGTTCATCCCTCTTGAAGCACGCAGGTCGGATAATGTTTTTATCGATTCGGTATGGTTTGATTCTCCTGTTCATTTGTCGGGGGAGCAGGTGGACCTTACGGTACGGATCTCAAACGACGGCGGGCAGGTGCTGGAAAACCAGCCTCTTCGGTTGTATGTGGACGGGCGTCAGCGGAGTGTGGTTGCATTCAGCCTGGGAGCAGGAGAAACAACAGAACTTTCAGTCAGCTGGTCAGCCGGCCAGGGCCCTTTTCAGCAGGGACACGTTGAGATTTCCGATCACCCTGTAAGCTTTGATGACCGGTTATATTTCAGTTATCCGGTGGCGACCGAAATACCTTTGCTTGCACTGGAGGGTGATGGGTTTAACCCGTATCTGCAGGCACTTTATGGTGAGGATGAACTATTCAGTTACCAGACCATGCCCGGGTTTTCCATTGATTACGGACAGCTTTCGGAGCATCATTTGCTCATTATGGATGGATTTGAGCAGATTTCGGATGGCCTTGCACTTGAATTACAGCGTTTCGCGGAGGGCGGGGGTAGCCTGGTGATATTTCCGGGTACCGGCGCCGACATTTCTTCCTATAACCGGTTTTTTCAGTCTGTTGGCATCGATCGTTTTGAACGGGCTGATACAACTGCCTCAGATGTGTCTTCCATCAATGAATTGCACAGGTTGTTTGACGGGGTATTTGAGGAAATTCCCGATCAGATGGATCTGCCCGGGGCTTTTCGTTATTACGCAATCAGCAGGCAGGTTGGAACAGGTGGCGAGGTGCTGATGACTTTGCAGAACGGCCGGCCTTTTTTCACCTCCTACAATGTGGGAGACGGGAAGATTTACTTGTCGGCTGTGCCCATGGATAACAGCTATACTGATTTTCACAGGCACGCCATTTTTGTACCGGTGATGCTCAACATCGCCCTGCAGGGAGGAGCCACACAACCCGCGTTTCATACCATCGGCCGGGACCAGTCAGTAACAGTACCAGGTAAAGGCTCCCTTCAGGGGCAGGTTTTTTCGGTGGGCAGAAATGGGTTTGAGGTAATTCCTGAGCAAAGACGCAGGGGAAATCAGGTTCAGTTGTGGTTTCATGATCAGATTTCGGAGGCCGGGAATTACCTGCTGTCTTTTAATGGAGATGAGTCCGGTGGCCTGTCTTTTAACTATGATCGCCGGGAGTCCCTGATGGAATGCTACAGTAAAAATGAACTCCGGGAAAAGCTGGATGATATGCAGACAGAGGGTGTACGGGTGGTCGATACCGGCGACCGGCCCCTGGAAAATGTATTGCATGAGATGGGCATGGGCCGCTCATTATGGCGGTTGTTTATTGTCCTGGCTTTGCTCTTTCTGCTTGCAGAAGTGGTCCTGATCCGTTTCTGGAAATAAGCCGCCATCGGGATTTATTTATAAATTTGCAGCACTTTATTGAATTGCGGATCCGTCTGTATTATTTTATTTTGTTTCATGAGTGAAGAAAGACCATTTGGTGATGATCAGTCTCCCCTGCCTGATAATCAAGGAGGGAAGGAAGTGCCGGGAAATGAACCGGAAGAGGGCTTGAAGGTGACCCGGTTGTCGGGAATGTATCAGGACTGGTTTCTGGATTATGCGTCATATGTAATTCTTGAACGGGCAGTCCCGTATGTCCGTGATGGTCTGAAACCTGTCCAGCGCCGAATCCTTCATGCCATGAAAGAGCTCGATGACGGACGTTTTAACAAGGTGGCCAACATCATCGGCCACACCATGAAATATCACCCGCACGGAGATGCGTCAATTGGCGATGCACTCGTCCAGCTTGGGCAAAAAGATTTGCTTGTTGATACACAGGGCAACTGGGGGAATATCCTTACAGGCGACAGTTCAGCTGCCCCGCGGTATATTGAAGCCCGGCCGTCAAAATTTGCCCACGAGGTGCTTTACAATCCCAAAACAACCACCTGGAAAACCAGTTATGATGGCCGGAATAAAGAGCCACTTTGTTTACCGGTTAAATTTCCTTTGCTGCTGGCCCAGGGGGTGGAAGGGATTGCTGTGGGCCTGGCCTCCAAAATTTTGCCGCACAATTTTAACGAGCTGATTGATGCTTCCATCGAATACCTTAAGGGGGGTGAACCGGACATTGTCCCCGATTTCCCTTCAGGGGGGCTTGCCGATTTTTCAAAATACAACGGAGGGATGCGTGGTGGCAAGGTGCGCATACGCGCCCGGATCAGCATCCAGGACAGAAAGACATTGGTGATCAATGAGATCCCATACGGTACCACGACCACCAGCCTGATGGAAAGTATTGTGGCAGCCAATGACAAGGGCAAAATCAAAATCAAAAAAATTGAGGACAATACGGCGGAGCATGTGGAGATCATGGTCCATCTGGCCCCGGGGATTTCACCGGATCAGGCCATCGATGCCCTTTACCTCTTTACCGATTGCGAAATCGGGATATCTCCCAATTGCTGTGTGATACAGGATGACAAGCCTGCTTTCCTGAGTGTGAATGAGGTGTTGAAGATTTCGGCAGACAATACCGTCGATCTCCTCAGGAGGGAGCTTGAGATTGAACGCGGAGAGCTGATGGAACAGCTCCTGTTTGCCAGCCTGGAAAAAATATTCATTGAGGAGCGCATTTATCGCGACATTGAAGAATGTGACACCTGGGAATCGGTAATTGAAACCATTGAGAAAGGCCTGGAGCCCTTTAAAGCACAATTTTACCGGGAAATTGTCCGCGACGATATCATCCGGCTGACAGAAATCCGGATCAAGCGGATATCACGTTACGATGCATTCAAGGCAGACAAAGAGGTCAGGTCATTGCAGGAACGGCTTGAAAAGGTGAATGGCTATCTGAAGGACCTGGTTGCTTATGCCATCGATTATTTCAGGTCGGTGAAAAGGAAGTTCGGAAAAGGCAGGGAAAGAAAGACGGAGATCCGCTATTTCGACAGCATTGATGCATCGCGGGTGGCGGTCGCCAACGCGAGGCTTTATGTGAACCGTGAAGAGGGTTTTGCCGGAACTGCACTTAAGAAAGATGAGTTTGTTTGTGAATGTTCCGATCTGGATGACATCATTGTATTTCGCGAGGATGGTACATATGTCGTTACGAAGGTGACAGAAAAGTCATTTGTGGGGAAGAACATCATTCACATCGGGGTGTTTGAACGCAATGATGAACGCACCATATACAATGTGATTTACCGTGACGGCAAGGCCGGGGCCACATATATGAAACGTTTTCCGGTGAAAGGGGTAACCCGTGACAAGGAATATGATCTGACAAAAGGAAGCAGCGGAAGCAGGGTGTTGTACTTTTCGGCGAACCCCAATGGTGAGGCTGAGGTGGTAACAGTATACCTCCGGCATAAACCACGGTTGAAGAAAACTGCGCTGGATCTGGACTTCAGTGACCTGGCCATCAAAGGACGGGGAGCTGCCGGGAACATCCTTACCAAACATGCCGTTCGGCGCATTGCCATGAAGGATGCCGGTGTATCCACACTCGGAGCCATGGATGTCTGGTTTGATGAAGCTGTACTGCGCCTGAATTCGGATAAAAGGGGCAATTATCTCGGGGCATTCAAGGGAGATGAGAAAATACTGGCCATTTATCGTGATGGTCAGTATCGGGTGATGAATTTTGATTTGTCCAATCACTTTGAGGAGAACCCCCTGGTGCTGCAGAAACTGCACCCCGGAACCATCATAACGGCAGTTTACTTTGACGGGGAAAAAGGACACCACTACATCAAGCGTTTTGAACCTGAGGCAAACGGGAAATTTATTGATTTTCTAAACGGACAAGGGACCTCCCTGTTGCTTGTCTCTACGGACAAACATCCCAGGTTGCTTGTTACTTTTCCTTTTTCCGAAAGAAGACAAAAAACACAGGAGGAAATTGACGTGCCCGAATTCATCGCGGTAAAAAGCCAGAAAGCCCGCGGGAAGCGGATTTCTTCGACCAAACCGGAAAAGGTTAGCTGGTTGGAGCCTCAACCCGATGAAACAAAACCGGATGATGATTCCGGAAGTCAAACGGATTCCGGAACTCTGAAAGAGCCGCAGCAGGAAGGAGCAGGGAGCGAGGACAAGGATGCTTCCGGAACTGATCCTGAAAAGGAGGGAAGGAAGGGTACCCCGGACGACAAAGAAAAGCAAATACGCCTTGACCTTGACCTGTAACCCTGAATCATGCATGAAACCCCGGCCCTGAAATGATTAAAATTGGCATTAACGGATTCGGACGCATCGGTAAGCTGGTATTCCGGCTGATTCATGAACGCACCGACATGGAGGTAGTGGCTGTAAATGACCCCATGATGATGCGTGCACTGGTACATTTGCTGAAATATGATACAGTTCATGGAGGGTTCGGACACCAGGTAAAAGGAGATGAGCATCATAACCTGTTACATGTCAACGGGCAATGCATTAGAAAATACGCCCGTTTTCATCCGGATAAAATCCCCTGGGATGAACATGGGGTGGACGTGGTGATTGAATCGTCGGGCGCTTTTCTGACACGGGATGTGCTGCAGGGGCATTTGAAACCCGGGGTGAAAAAGGTGATTCTCTCTTGCCCGCCCAAAGAACCTCTGGACAATATGGTGGTTCTTGGTGTAAACGAATCCACACTTTCTTCAGAGCAAGTAATCGTGTCAAATGCTTCATGTACAACCAATTGCATTGCCCCGGTTATGAAAGTGATCGATTCATATGCCAGTATTGACCGCGGTATGATGAATACGGTACATCCTTATAC